>JACQEL010000067.1 GCA_016200595.1 Deltaproteobacteria bacterium | reverse complement strand
TGGAAAACACACCGCTGCTTATCAGCGTGAGTAAGGGAATCGAAGAGGAAACTCTGCAGACCATGAGTGCCGTGCTTACGGACGTACTCGGGGAATCCTTGAGAGAAAGGTTAGCCGTGCTATCCGGACCCAGCTTTGCTGCGGAAGTGGCGCGCGGATTGCCCACCGCCGTGACGGTAGCTGCTTTCCATGCGGACGTATGTACGATTTGCCAACGCGCCTTTGCCTCTTCCAGATTTCGCGTATATACGACTGCTGATGTCATCGGCGTCGAGGTCGGCGGGGCAGTGAAAAATGTGATTGCCATAGCCGCGGGAGTCAGTGATGGACTCGGATATGGGCATAATGCGCGGGCGGCTTTGATCACCCGTGGGCTTGCGGAAATCAGCCGCCTTGCAGTACACATGGGAGCAGAGTCACAGACGCTCTCAGGCCTCTCTGGAATGGGCGACTTGGTCCTCACCTGCACTAGCGCCCTGAGCCGTAACTATGGAGTCGGAGTTCGCCTGGGAAAGGGAGAAAACATTGAGTCAGTGCTGCAGGGAATGACTATGGTTGCCGAAGGCGTTCGGACCTGTCGCTCGGTGTTTTCCTTAGCCCGGCGTCTAGCAGTAGAGATGCCCATTGCCGAGCAAGTCTACGCCCTGTTGTATACGGGCAAGCCGCCACGCCAGGTGGTAGTGGACCTCCTGGCGCGCGAGGTGAAGCCTGAATTTTCTCGCTAGTAAAATTGACATCCCCATCTTGGTATGGTGAGATGTGTCTCTCAATGTTTGTTAAAGTAGAAATAACCTGTACGGATGGATCTCAATGAAAAGAACCTATCAACCAAGCAACCTGCGGCGCAAACGCACGCACGGATTTCTCAGCCGTATGAGCACAGCGGCCGGGCGCGCCGTTCTCAAACGACGCCGCCACAAGGGCCGCAAACAGTTAACCGTTCAGATTCCACCCAAACAAGCGCATCGCTGAAACGAGGAGGGCAACGCGCTGCGTTTCCCAAATCTGCACGCGTGCTGACGCGCCGGGAGTTTCTCTCTCTGCAACAGCGTGGAAAGCGGTTATACAGCCAGCATTTTGTGATAATCAGCACTCCTGCATTAGGGAAACGCTCTCGGCTGGGGATTACCGCTACACGTCGCTTTGGTAAAGCGGTCGTGCGCAATCGCATGAAAAGAATGTTGCGAGAATTCTTCCGCAAGCGCCAGGCGCGGATAACTCCGGCCCAGACTATCCTTATTATTCCCAAAGTAGGCGCCGGTGCTCTTGATTTTGCCCAGGTGGCCGAGGAGCTAGAGAGGGTCCTCCTCAGTGCTAGAAAAGGAGGGTAACCCTGATTTGTCTGTTTGTTCACCTCGCTCAAGAAACTCTTTCTCCCTGGGAACGCGGATCTTGAGAGGGGCTCTCTTCTGCTACCAGCGGACTCTCTCTCCACTGCTTGGCCCGACCTGTCGTTTCTACCCTAGCTGTTCCTCCTACACCCTAGCGGCGGTAGAAAAATATGGTGTATGCAGAGGTGTAGGGTTAGCCCTTTTACGACTGCTCAAGTGTCATCCCTGGCATCCAGGGGGATTCGATCCTCTTCGCTAGTGTAGACGCCGCATTACGACGCAACATGGATACAAGAAGCCTGATCGCTATTGTCCTTTCTATTCTTATTCTCATTGTTTCTCAGGAGATTCTCTCTTACTTATATCCGCCTCCCCCAAGAAATGTTCCGACGCAGTCTACTGAGTCCCCTCTGCCAGCTGTTACGCCTGCACCTCGACCCTCGCCGGAGAAGGGCGCAGAAGGTCAGATAGCAGTAGCTGCACCCGCTGGTGAAAAAGCACTCATATCTGGACGTGACATCACCGTCGAAAATGACGTGTACACCGCGGTCTTCACCTCCCTGGGTGGGCGGCTCAAAAGTCTGAGCCTGAAACACTATCCCGGAGATGCTGGACGAGAGAGCCCGCCCTTAGAGATGGTGAAAGAAGGCCCTTTTGGCGAACTCCCGCTCGTCTTTGCCCTTGAAGGAAAAGATTTAACCATAAGTGATGAAGCTGTTCCCTACGAAGTCAGCAACGATCACCTACGTGTCTACGACAACGAACAGGGCACGGTGGAGTTTAGCGGAAAAACCTCTAACGGTACCCTGATTACGAAAACGCTCTCTTTCTCAGGACAGACGTATGGCATAACTCTCACTGTCAAGGTTGAAGGCGCTCTGGAGAACGTTTCCTTTGCTTCTTTGCGGTGGTCACATGCCCTCGAACACTATACAACCTCTCGGTATCAGGTGCATGGACCTGTTGCCCTCATCGACCGGAAGTTCATGTATGAGGCACTGACAAGTATAGAAGGGAAGGAGCAGACGTTCGGCCCAGATCGTATACGCTGGGGGGGATATGCGGACACCTATTTTGTGGCGGCGCTGATCCCACCAGAAGGTGATATGAATCGCCTTTCCCTGAGTGCGCTCAACGGGACAGTTGAAACGAAGGTCATCATCCCCTGGAAAAGAGAGCCGGTGACCTATACAGTTTATGTTGGGCCTAAAGAGTTTGAGGCGCTCAATGCGGTCAGTCCTGCTCTGGACCGCGCGATTGATTTTGGCTGGTTTCACTTCATTGCGCGGCCCTTGGTGTGGTTGCTCAAGTTTTCCCATTCGCTCACCGGGAACTATGGCATCGACATTATCTTACTGACAGTGCTCGTGAAGCTCGCCTTTTTTCCCTTGAGCAATAAGAGCTTCAAGTCTATGGCGAAAATGCGTGAGGTTCAGCCGCAGATGGAACGCTTGCGTGAGCAATATAAGGATGACAAAGAGAAGCTCAATCAAGAAATGATGGAGCTCTATCGTCGCTATAAGATTAATCCCTTAGGCGGATGCTTGCCGATGGTCGTGCAAATGCCGGTTTTTATTGGTCTTTATCAGGCCCTGGGCCACGCTATTGAACTACGGCAGGCCCCGTTTTTCGGCTGGATCCAGGATCTGTCGCAACCAGACCGGCTCGGCACTCTCAATCTCATGTTTATTGAACCGCCCGGTATTCCTGTACTCACCGCGCTGATGGGCGTCACTATGCTCCTGCAACAAGCCATGACTCCCGCCACCGGAGACCCGACTCAACAGAAAATGATGATGTTCATGCCGCTCATCTTTACGGTGATGTTTGTGAATTTTCCTGCTGGATTGGTGCTGTATTGGCTGGTGAATAACGTACTGAGTATTGCCCAGCAATATGCCTATAATAAGGGATTGGTGTAACCATTGGTAGGGAGAGGAATGTGATGCGTTCTGTAGAAGCCGAAGGACGAACCATTGACGAAGCCGTGGTTGAGGCCCTTAAACAACTACAAGTAGAGAAAGAGCAAGCCGAGATTGAAATCTTGTCGCAAGCCACCAAAGGCTTCCTTGGTATTGGTGGGAAAAAAGCCCGGGTGCGGGCGACACTGCGTGTTCCCATCGCACCCAAGCGGGAACCTGAGGCTGAAGCGATACGGCCGCGAGAAGGACTCAGAGGTGTTCCTATTCCTGCGCCGAGCCTGGCTGACGAAGATGAAGCTGTTTTACCACCCCGAGAGATGAGGGACAAAGCCTGTGCCGTGCTGCAAGAGGTCATACGCTTCATGAAGATAGAAGCAGTGCCTTCTTGTGATATTCATGAAGGGGAAGCGGTGATTACCATCACTGGGGGGCCAGTTAATTTGTTAATTGGTCACAGAGGGCAAACCCTCGATGCTCTTGAGTATCTGTTGAATCGTATGGTTACCCGAAACGAGGAAGGCGAAGCCCGCTTTGTGCTCGATGCTGAGGGATACCGGGAACGCCGACGGAAAAGTTTGGAAAGTTTAGCTCTACACTTAGGCGAACGAGTAAAACGCCGTCGCAAAATTGTCACACTCAGCCCACTAAGTCCACGAGATAGAAGAATCATTCACCTGGCTTTGCAAGGCGACCCTTTGGTGACGACCAGAAGTATGGGGAGAGGGTATTTCCGTCGCCTCTCTATCTTGCCGGAAGAAGGACAATGGCGGGAAAGAGGTAAGGGGAATTCTCGCATGCAGGCCGCGGAATAAAGCTTAGTGATGAGTAATGAGCAATGGGGACTGCGTATAAGGCAATCTGTGCTGTCCTCTTCATTACTCATTACTCGTCACTCATTACTCTTCTCAATGCACCGTGTACGAACGCGATACTATTGCTGCTATTGCCACTCCTCCTGGGCAAGGTGGGGTAGCGATCATCAGAGTGAGCGGGCCACAAGCTGAAATTGTCGCTCGCCAGGTCTTTGTTTTTTCTCATTCGCCAGATCCCCTGCTTTCCCATCGTTTTTATTTTGGCCGGATCATTGATCCCTTGACGAGAAGTCCGCTCGACCAAGGACTACTTGTCCTCATGCGCTCACCGCAAAGCTACACCGGTGAAGACATAGTTGAAATCCATTGCCATGGCGGCAGCTTATTGTCCCGCCGGGTTCTCACCGCCGTTCTCGCTCAAGGAGCGCGCTTTGCCACTCCTGGGGAATTTACCAAGCGTGCCTTCCTCAATGGCCGCCTCGACCTTTCTCAGGCCGAGGCGGTCCTCGATCTGATCCAGGCAAAAAGCGACCAGGGATTATCTCTAGCCTGGGAACAACTTGCTGGACGCCTGTCTGCTGCCTGTGCTGCCTTGCGAGAAAGACTCCTCGTTCTCACCGCTTATCTTGAGGCTTTTATCGACTTCCCTGAGGACGACATTCCCGAGCGCAGCCAGACCGAATTAGCCCACGAACTTCAGGTCTTGATTGCAGATGTGGATAGCTTGTGTGCGACCTTTTCGCAAGGAAAAGTGTACCGTGAGGGCATACGCACAGCGATTATTGGCAAGCCCAATGTTGGCAAATCCAGCCTGCTCAATCTCCTGGCTGGGAGCGAACGGGCGATCGTGACCGCCGTGCCAGGAACTACACGCGATGTTCTCGAAGAAACTGTCGTCATCGGTGGAGTTCCTTTGGTGGTGTGGGACACTGCCGGGTTGCGTCATCCCACCGATGAAGTAGAACGTATTGGCGTCGAGCGTGCCAGAGCTGGGCTAAGGGAAGCAGAGTTAGTACTGGCCGTATTTGACGCCTCGCGGCCATTCGATGAGGAAGATAAAGCTGTCTGTGCCGAGCTTGTCGCTAAAAGCGTGATTCCAGTTCTCAACAAAATCGACCTTCCTCTAGTTGTACATCCCCCAGATCTAGAGAAGCGCCTGCGAGCCGAGCCCTTAGTGCATTTGTCGGCAAAGAGCGGCATAGGGCTCGAGAAGCTGACAGAGAGAATTCAACAGGCTACTCTTGGGACGCAGTCTGTATTCATAGAAGGACAGGATGGGGGAGCCATAGTTTCACGTGTACGACATCGGGATGCCTTAACTAAAACGGTGCAGAATCTTAGACAGGCAAGTACCAGCTTAATAGAAGGCGTGCCGCCTGATCTCGTTGCGGTTGATCTGCATGCTGCTCTCGATCACATTGGTGAGATCACTGGCCATGTAAGTACAGAAGATATCCTCGATAAAGTCTTTCGCGAATTTTGCATCGGGAAATGAGCAGAGGCGTAATATGGTCTATGATGTAATCGTCGTTGGCGCAGGTCATGCCGGCATCGAAGCGGCCCTAGCGGCAGCTCGCATGGGCGGCAAGACGCTTATGCTGACAATGAATCTTGACCATATCGGTCAGATGTCCTGCAACCCGGCTATCGGCGGAATCGGCAAGAGCCACCTCGTCCGTGAGATCGACGCTTTAGGCGGTGAGATGGCCAAAGCGATTGACGAGACCGGTATTCAATTTCGCGTGCTTAACACCAGCAAAGGGCCGGCAGTGCGTGCCACCCGGGCTCAAGCTGACAAGGCGCTGTATCGCCAGCGTATGAAACGGGTGGTAGAAACCACCGAGAACCTGACCCTTCGGCAGGGATGCGTTGAACGTTTGCTGGTAGAAAATGGCGAAATCCAAGGAGTAGAAAGCCAAATCGGAGAGACCTTTCTGGGAAAGAGAGTCATTTTGACTACTGGCACTTTTCTCAAAGGTCTCGTGCATGTTGGTCTGAAGAACTATGCTGCCGGACGGGCAGGAGATTTTTCTGCCGAGGGTTTGAGCGGACATCTTGGCGAACTAGGTTTTCGCCTTGGCCGACTCAAAACCGGTACTTGTCCTCGACTAGACAGCCGGACGATCGATTACAGTGCTCTTGAGCCGCAGCACGGTGATGAGCCGCCGCCGCCGCTGTCTTTTTCTAGCGAATGCATCACGCAGAGCCAGATTCCCTGTTACCTGACGCACACCAACGCGCAGACGCACGCCGCCATTTTGGCCAACCTGGATCGCTCGCCTATGTATTCTGGAGTCATCCAGGGACGCGGCCCGCGCTATTGCCCAGCGATTGAGGATAAAATTTTTCGCTTTAGAGACAAGACTCGGCATCAAATCTTCCTCGAGCCGGAAGGAAGGGACACCGTAGAAGTGTACCCAAACGGCCTTTCGACTAGTCTGCCCTTAGACGTGCAGCTGCAGATGGTTCGTTCCATCAAAGGTCTTGAGCAGGCTGAGATTATGCGTCCTGGTTATGCCATAGAGTATGACTACGCCGATCCAACCCAACTTCTCCCGAGCCTAGAGACTAAATTAGTACGAGGGCTGTACCACGCTGGACAACTCAACGGCACGACTGGGTACGAAGAAGCTGCGGCACAGGGGTTGATGGCAGCTATCAACGCGGTTCTGAGTCTACAGGGAGAAACTCCACTGATTTTCACCCGGGACCAAGCTTATATCGGGGTTTTGATTGATGATCTCGTCACTAAAGGAGTGGGAGGAGAGCCTTACCGCATGTTCACCTCTCGGGCTGAACACCGCCTGTTGCTGCGCGAGGACAACGCCGACCTACGCCTGCGCGAGTTTGGCTATCGTATCGGGTTGGCTCAAGAAAATGAATATCGACGCACGATTGAGAAAAAGTTGGCGATTGCCGCAGAAATCGAACGGCAGGAGCGGACGATGGTGGTGCCAAGTGAGCAGCTCAATGCTGCCCTCACCGCTCTCGGCAGCGCGCTGGTCAAGACTCCCACCTCCCTAGCTCAGTTGCTCCGTAGACCAGAACTATCCTTTGCCACTATACACTCTCTTAGCCCATCACCCGCTCCGGTTTCGCGGGAAGTTGCCGCCGAGGTGGAAATCTCTATCAAATATTCGGGCTATATTCGCCGCCAAGAAGAGGGAGTGGTACGACTGCGTTCCCTGGAAGAGGCACGCATCCCTAAGAACCTCGACTATGAAACCGTCGGTGGTCTGTCGAAAGAAGTATGCGAGAAGCTCGTGGCTTTGCAGCCGCTTTCTTTAGGGCAAGCCGCGCGTATTCCTGGAATCACTCCGGCTGCTCTTTCCGTGTTAGCGATCCACCTCAAGCGCGCTGGCACTGCTTGAGCGCATGCTCAACCGAGCCCAAATCCGCCTCTTGACTGAAGGAGCTCAGTTTCTTGGCGTGGAATTATCTGGGGAGCAGTTAGCCAACTTTTCCCTCTATTTGCAGGAACTCGCGCGTTGGTCGAAAGTGACCAACCTTATCTCCCAAACTGACCCGGAAACCATAATCCGCAAGCACCTCCTCGATTCTCTGGCGGTTTCTCCCCTGATTCCACCAGATAGCCGTCTTCTTGACCTCGGTAGTGGTGCCGGTTTCCCAGGGCTAGTCCTGGCCCTGATGCAACCCGCGCGCAATGTCGTACTGATTGAGGCTCGCCGCAAACGGGTGAACTTTCTCAAAGATACGATACGAAAGACTCACAGCAAAAACGTTAGAGTATACGAGGGAAGAGCGGAAACCCTGGCCACGCAGGCTTCTTTACGAAATTCTTTTGCGGTGGTCATCTCTCGGGCGACCTGGAGCCTCAAAGAGTTTCTCTCTCTTGCCCAGCCCTTTGTTGCGGACCGAGGAATAATCATATCCATGAAAGGTCCCCGGGGAGAACAAGAACTGCATGATTTAGGCGCTTTCCCCCAGACTTTAGGTTTTTCTCTACGGAACCTTCATGAGTACGCTTTGCCTTTTGGTGAAGAACGCAGAACAGCGCTCGTTTTTGCTAAGCAATGTTTAACGTGATACATGACGGTGAAACAACTTCTCTGAGCGAAACGGACAGAAGGAATGTTTAACGTGATACATGACGGTGAAACAAGCGATGGGAGTAATTTTCTCAGTCCCTCCGGAGCGAGAGCCGAGGCCAGTCTTGACACAGCTTCTTTTATTTCCGGTATGCTTCTCGGTTTATTGGTTGGCGAAGGACATTTCGGTGGGGATGGAAAGCAGCCGCAAGTGACGCTACGTATGCACGTGCGGCATGAGCCTTTATTTCGTTGGCTGCTTGAACAGGTCCCCGGCTCTAAGCTTTATGGCCCCTATAATCACGGAGGCAGGCAATATTATCAATGGATGGTAAGGGGAGAAATGCTCAAAAATTCCTTTATTCCGCTGATTGATGCTCTTCCGCTGGCGCAAATCGATCCGCATACCTATGGGCGATATCAGCAAATGAAAGAGCGCTACAAGCTGAAATAGCAGTCTACAGCGGTTTTCATTTGAGCGAAGAGACAGAGCGTTTTCTCGACCGTAGGCCGGGATAAGACCGCAGGTCGTTCCCGGCGTGCTCGTCTAAGCCGGAAACGCTTCGCTTATTCCGGCCTACCTTCTGTCTCTCTTCATTCAAGGGCAAACCGCTGTATATGAGGCACACAGCAAAGTCTGGATTCATAGGAACCTACTCCCATCGCGGTGCCGCGGGCAGCTTGCCTGCCCGTGCCTACCGTCTCGCACTGGCGGACCAGCCCAATACTGGCAGGAATAAATTTGTTCCACTCAGGGCCAAGATCTAGGCTCCGCAGGCGCAGCTTTGGAGTGCGCTGGCCTGGACGGCGCTTTAGCTCCCGGGCGCCAATTGTTCCCGAGCGTGGAGCGTGGAGCGCTACGCAGCCAAAGCGGGAGCGGTGCTCCCGCGCTCCAAAGGGCAAAGCCCCAATACTGGGCCTCAGCCAGGAAAATTTCCCGGACAGTATTGGGACCAGCCGCCAGTGGCACCCGGACAAGAGACTTGATTAGCAAATCCATATCTTGGCGCGCCCTCCATATAGAACTCAGGATTCTGTAATCAAGCAAACTCCGCTCTCTGACCTCTAGTATTACTTGAATTCTTTCGGCTTTTGGGGGCGCTTTTCTTATTAGTCCGCATGTGGTAGGGGAACCGGCGGTGGGTCGAATCATTTGCATTGCCAACCGCAAGGGAGGCGTGGGTAAAACCACGACCGCCATCAACCTTTCTGCCGCGCTCGGAGTGGCAGGAGAGGCTAGTTTGTTGATCGATTGCGACCCACAGGGAAATGCTACCAGTGGGGTTGGCGCGAAACTCGAAGCTGACACTTTCACCCTCTACGATGCGCTCCTCGATGCCTGCTCGCTGCACGAAGCCGTGCAGAAAACCACCATTGCCAGTCTGGAGGTCTTGCCGGCGAATCATGACTTGATCGGCGCTGAGGTGGAGTTGCTCACCCTTGAGCATCGTGAATATCGTCTCCGCTCGCTCTTGCAGGCGGAACGCGAGCGGTATCGCTATATCGTGCTTGACTGCCCCCCGTCTCTGGGGCTGTTAACGGTGAACGCCCTCACGGCTGCGGATAGTGTCCTGATCCCGCTGCAGTGCGAATACTACGCGCTGGAGGGACTGCGGTCGTTATTGCAAACCATCACCCTGATCCGTGAACGCCTGAACCCCGACCTGGCGATCGAGGGCCTGCTGCTGACGATGTTCGATCCGCGTAACAAATTGTGTCATCAAGTCGCGGAAGAAGTGCGGCGGTTCTTTCCTCACCACGTGTTTGATACGGTAATTCAGCGCAATGTGCGCCTGAGCGAGAGTCCGAGTCATGGGCTGCCGATCGTGCTGTACGACCCGTCGTGTCGCGGCGCGCAAAGCTATGTCGAATT
>JACQEL010000960.1 GCA_016200595.1 Deltaproteobacteria bacterium | reverse complement strand
GCGTTCGCTGCCTCTGGCCCAAAGTCCCAGACCTGGGCAAACCCTACTGCCTTCACTCGCGCTGCCAGGCTGGTCGGGTCGAACAAGCTGAGGGTGGGTTCACCGCGCGCAGCAACCTGCCCCTTGAGCGCCGTCCGCATCTGTTGACTCTCTCTATCAAGCAACTCTTCGCGCACCCCATACCCGAAGACAATCTCGCTTCCGGGGGCGGCAGTGGCAACCTCTCGCAAGGTCTTGAAGATCGCCTCTTCGGTGAGATACCCGGTGACGCCCAGCCACGAGAAAAACACCGGCTCCTCTAGGTGACAAACGCCGGTACGCAACGCGTCTGCCAACGTTTGTCTCTCGAAGTCGATCGGAATGAAGGTCAGATTAGGCGGCAGCTCGATCTGCAACTCCTGCAGCCGCGCCCGCTTCCACTGCTGCGTCGCTGGGTGATCGACCTCAAAGATTCGTACAACCTCTATCAGGTCCCGTCTCCGGTAGGCGAAGGAATCAAGCCCAGCACCAAGAATCACATACTGTCTGACCCCACGGGTTATAGCCTCGCTCAGTTCATCTTCAGTATATCGACTGCGCATGGTCACCGAGGCGCGCAGATGCCGCAAGAGCGCGCGCGCCAGCTCCGGGTTAGCGCGCTGGGCAAAATCGGCTTGCATGGTTTCAAGAGCAGCCTGCAAGGCTACGTCACTGTCTACGCCACTCAATCCCATAGCGAAATTATCCGTGAGGATTTTCGGTTCCCCATCCAGCAGCACATGCGCAGCTCGCAACATGGCGGCTCCCCGGGCAGTAGAACTCGGGCGTCCTTCTTCCATATTTTCTCCTCAGCGCTAACGAGAGAGGTCTTCTATCGCTCTACAGGCTACAGGATAATCGTGCAGAAAATACTCATCGCGGGAGGCGACCCCTTTGTACGGCCACGCGCCGTAGTGCCGTTGATACTGTTGGATGAGTTGCTCTGCGCTCGCCGCCACTCGACCATATTCCGTGTACAACCGATACTGAGCATACTGGGGGCCGATAGTCCGGCTGCGGTCCGTTTTTCCGCCGATAGAAAATCCAGCGCTCCGCGGATGTTCTTTGTGTAGGGAAAGATGCATCACCTGCTGGAGAGCTCCAGCTGGCGGAGGCGCGCAGGGAAAATCCTGGTGGTGCGCTTTTATCGTGTAATACTCCCAGGGATTGCGATGGAAGAAGGACAACTTGAGCGCTTTTTCCGTGGTGACAAAGACTTGCGCATCGCGCTGCATCGCCGCTAACGCTGACGTGACTTGCTCCGCACGGAGTGGATCGACCAAGAGATAAGTGCGCGGCGCAAAGCTGAAAGGAACCTGACTGTGTATGGTAGCGCCACATCCCTCACCCTCCAGAGGATGAGGCACGTGGAGGAAAAGGGCATTGCACAGTTTGAGACCCTCGGTGTACAGCCAGGGGAGTAAAGGGCGATAACGGCCAAGGAACCCAGCCGAGAAACTGCGCGTCAGGATCTCTAACTCCTGGGAAGGAGGGCAGAGAGTCCGCCAATACTGCAACACTGCAGCTCTCCGCTGGGGCGCGTGCAATGCCCCGATGTAAAGACCATAGACATTGACCATGTCGAGGAAGAGGTTGCAGCAGGTCCGCACGTTGCCGGCACGAAAGAATCCGGGTAAGCGCTCCCAGGCCCAGAAAAACCACCACAGTAGGGAATCGTGCGCGGTTGCGGTAGTCAGCGTTCCATAGGGTCTGACAAATTCCTCCCCGTACACCCTCAGCCATCCCCGGTCCCGATACCAGGTATAGGGTCGATTCCGGTACAAGCTTTCCAGCTCAGCTCTGGTACTGACGTTACAGTCACCAAGGCAAGGGAAGAGCCGCTTCAAGCGCGCGTAGAACACAGCTAAGTTCCTCAGAACCTCGGCTTCAACTTTGATATCTGGCAACGGCTTGATCAAAATATGCAGATCGATATCACTGCGACCAAAGGCGACCTCACTGCAGGCGACGCTTCTGCGCACGTATACACTGAGGACGGGGTCGAGCCGGCCAAGTTGCCTGGCCGCTATCCAGGCAATGAATCGGTAAATCGTTGTCCCAAGGTTGGGCATAGACACAGGGAGAAAAGCCAAGAAGCGTCTCCTTACTTTTGCTGTTGCCGGACGACCTCTGCTAAGGTGGCTGCGTACGTGGCTACGGCATGGCTGAGCGAATGGACCTGCACCCGTTCCCACGCCGTACGCCCAATGTCGGCGCGGCGTTTAGGATCGCTCGCTGCCAGGAGCGTCTTGGCAGTCAAGTCGTCAATGTCTCCGGTACGGAACAAAAGACCAGTCTCGCCATTTACAATCACCTCTCGGGCCCCAGGAATATCACTGGCCAAAAGAAGACGTGCACAGGCTTGGGTCTCCAGGTACACCAGTGCCTGGGTCTCCGCGGCCGAGGGCATCACCACCATATCAGCCAGATTAAGATAATCCGGTATGCGCTCATGACTGACCTCACCAACGAATCTGAACTTCTCGGCAATCTGGCTGGATCGACAAGCATCTTCCATTGCCGCTCGGCACGGTCCGTCCCCTACGATCACATACACAAGGGTGGAATTCTGTGGGAGCGTTCTCTCCGCTGCCTTGACCAAGTCCAGGGGCCGTTTCAGCGATTTCAGATTTGACACATGCAGCACAGTGATGTCATCGTCGCGAATGGCGAGTTGCCGCCGTAAAGCCTCGTTCTTCGGCCTGGGAGCGAAGCGCTGGAGATCGACCGCGTTGGCAATGACCTTGAGGTTCATGAGCCCTAACCGGCGCAGATTGTCTGCCATATGGTGAGCCGGAGTGACGATGAGAGCGACCTGGCGATATTGCTCAAGTAACTGCCGGGCCAAGGCTTCAGGGTAAGTACCGGTCAGGATTCCTATGGTCGTGGCTCCATGGACCATCAAGAGACAAGGCAAAGAATAGGTGCGGGCGAGCTGAGGAACATACGAGGCGAAGGCTTCCCGCCCGATGATCAGAATATCGGGACGCTGGTGGGTAATAAGGGCTGGGAGCATTTCCTGAATCTGGGTACCTTCCACTTGGCGATGGTGGTCAGAGGCCGGACGGTCAGGGGAGTTCTCAAAAGAGGGAACGCGGTAGCGCGTCACCCCGAGGCTGGGATGATCAGCCGCAAAAGCATCGCCAGATTGCAGCGCTTCAGCCGTGATGGGCGCCAGGGCACGGACCGTATGCCCCAATGCGGCACAGCCAATGAGAAGCTGGGAATTCGCGATGGCAGATCCTCCCAAACGTGGAGGGAGCGTGCCGACGAAAAGGATGTTGAGGGGAGACGTTGGCGGCATTAATTATGCTCTTTTCTCCTGATGCGCTGACTGGACAACTCCATACTGACCTGGGGCAACAGAGTAGGTAAGCGTTCAGCTATTAGCTCTCATCCGTCAGCCAGACAAAGGACTCTAAGAGAGTCCAACCAACTTCTCACGCGCGGCAGCCTCGCCTGCTGACAGACTCTCCTTGTTTTTGCTGAAAGCTGATGGCTGACGGCTGAACGCTTACACAGAATAGTATGGCAAGAGTCTGTCTCCCGTCACCTCCAGGTATTAGGTAACTTTTTGTGAAATCTCAGCTATGGTCCGGCAGACTTCCGGGTACGTGTAGAGGAAATAATCGTCCAGCGAGGAAATCTCTCTGTACGGCCAGGTACCACAGGCGAGTTTATATTGCTGCAGAAGATCCGCGGCGCTGACCGCTATCTTTCCTTGTTCGAGGTACAAGCGGCATTGTGCAGATTGGAGACCGATGGTGGGGTTACGGTCTATTTTCCTCCCTATCGCGAATCCTGCCCTGCGCGGAACCTCGCGGTGCAGGGAAAAGCGAACGGCCCGCTGGAGGGCTTCTGGCGGCGGCGGAGAAAACGGGAACGGCTGATTATGAGCTTGTAGAGAGTAATATTCCCAGGGATTGCGATGATACAGGTAGAGTTTGAGCGCCTTTTCAGTGGTGACACAAACCCCGGGATTCTTCTCCATGTCTGTGAGTGCTCGCGTCACGTCTGCTGGACAAAGTGGATCCACCAGCCGATAGGTCCGTCGAGAAAAAGCGAAAGGCACGTGAGAATGCAACTCAGAGGGGCACCCCTCTCCTTCCAGTTTTCGCACCACATGGGCATAAAGAGTATCACTCAACCGGAGAGTTTCCTGGTACAGCCACGGCTTGAGCGCGCGATAATCGCCACGAAACCCATGCCGATAGGCAGTGCGCAACTCGGACGATTCGCACGTGGGTGGGGAGACCTTTTGCCAGTACTGCAGCAGGTCGGCCCGTCGCTGAGGAGTCGTGAATGCCCCGATGTAAAACCCATACGCGTTCACCATATCTAAAAGTTGGTTACAGCAATTGCGGACGTCTCCAGTCCGGTAGAACGCGGGAAGAGATTCCCAGACTTGGAAGAACCACCACAAGAGCGAATCTCGGCACTCCTCATCGCTCAGGGAGACCTGAGGCCGTTCACACTCTTGACCATAGAGCCTCAGCCATCCGCGGTCACGATACCAGCTGTATGCCCGGATTTGATACCAGTGGGCTAACTCGGCAAAGGTACTCACTTCACAGTGTCCCATGCCAGGCAGCCGCCGTTTCAAAGTCAGAAATTTGCGCGTGAAGTCCCGCAGGAATTCCGCCTCGGTGGACACATCCGCAAAAGGCTTAATGAGAACGTGGAGATCAATATCGCTCTTGCGCAAGACCACCTCTCCACAGGCCACACTTCTTCTCACGTACACACTCACGACCGGATTCATTCTCCCCAGCAGTAAAGCCGCAATTTTCGCGAAGAACCGATAGAGTTGGGTTTCTGTGCCCGGCATCCACATAGGCATAGCCGTGCTCAGCTTTCCGCCGTGGGGGATTCAACGTATGAAGCCGTGCGGCGTAACACGTCGTCATAGGCCTGCACCCATCGGTCCAGTGTTTGTGTTACCGCGACCGCTCTGGCTTGTTCGCCGATCTTCCGCCGCCACGAGGCATCCCTAATCAGCGCCAGGGTCTTCGTGGCCAGATCTTGCATATCGCCTAAGCGAAAGAGCACTCCGGTTTCTCCATCCACAACCGCCTCGCACGCCGCGGGAATATCACTGAGGAGCAAGACGCGACCGCACGCTTGGGTCTCTCGGTAGGCGAACAGAGGGACCCCATCACTTTCCGACGGCAGAAGAACCATATCCATAAGGTTGAGGTACTGCAGGACCTGCTGATGATTGACTTCTCCAAGGTATCTGAAGCTGGCGGTGATGCCTTTTCTCCTGCAGAATTCTTCCATCTCTTGCCGACACTGTCCTTGCCCCACAATCAGATAAACAACCTCAGGAGCCGCCTTGAGAACGCGTTCCGCTGAGTGCACGACATCCAAGGGTCGGTACATTGGCCTCAGAGCCGAGATGTGGCCCACCACCACCTGATGAGGCGCAATACGCAATTCTTTCAGGAGAAGAGGGTCTTTGGGGAGCGGGCGGAAGCGGGTCGTGTCGGTCACGTTGGGGATCGTCTGGACTTGCATGACCCCATGACTCCGGATGATTTTTTCTAGATAAGGGGCCACAGTAACAAGACGACTGCTGCGGGCAAAACACGCAAGAAGTTCCTGCTTGACTGCTTCTGGGTACGTCTCTCGCACAAAAGCAGCCGCTGGGGTACCATGGACAATCAAGAGAGAAGGGAGTGCGAGCTCCTGGCAAAGATCCCCGAGATACCAAGCATGCAGCTCTCGCCCAAGAAGGACGACATCCGGCCTGCAGGCTCTCACCATACGGTCAAATATGACTCTTACCTGAGTATGTTCCTCCTCTGGCGGAAAAGACGAGGCAACGCTGGACCCACGACGATACACACAAGCAAACCACTCAACCGCAAGGTTGGGAATAGTCCAAGGGAGTCCGGTTCGCGGCTGGTCAGCTGGCATCGGGGGAGCTTCAGCAATGACCCTCACCGTATGGCCCAACTGAGCCAACCGCGGCAGCAATTCAGCGAAAAAGATTGACCCACCAAACAGGAAAGTCTCCGTCCCTTCACTCCAGAAAGGCAGAGGCGCAATGGCAAGGATATTAAGGAAGGCTCTATTGCCAGGCACGGCTGGCTGATTCATAAGGTTTCTCTCAGGTTGGTTTCTCAGACTCGCCTCCAGAAGTTCTTCGTATTCCTCCCAAAGTCAGAAAGGGTCTAGCAATTTTCACGCGTTTCCTCTAGCCCAATTCCCCAGTCGCGCGCTTCGTCACCTGGCGCGCGAGTCGAGAGCGCGCTGGAGAAACTCGATAAGCGTTTGCCGATTTTTCTCGATGTCACGTCCTAAGATAAACCGGTGGGAAGAAGTACGAGCCAACAGACGCAGACTATTATACACGCGCGCAATGCCGAGCTTGCCCTTGTCTCGCAGTTCCCTGAACTTGGGCTCACAGAGGAATTCTCTTCCTTGGTACACTCCACGCCCAATAACTAAGTCCTGCAAGAGCGCAGAGAAGGCACGACGCCGGGAGAGCGGTATAATCGCCGAGGCATTGCCAAGGTGGCGTTGTCCAACGAACAGGAAGTGAGGCTCGACCGCCTGCCCTACCCGTCCTTGAAAATACTCGATGTCGATCAGAGTTTTGGGACCAAATACCATGCGTTGCATCGTGCGCAAATGTTGCGCAGGAATTCCCGTCGGCTGCTCGGGACGGACTCCTAACCGCAACGGAAAAGGCCGCATGAAACCACGCCGATCGATTAACGGCGTGTCCTCACTCAACAGAAAAAATCCTGGCTGGCGCAGCAGTTCAACCGCCATGGTACTTTTTCCCCCTCCCGAAGGCAGCAGGAGAAGAATCCCCTGTTGGTGGTAGCTCATGCCCAGGGCATGGACTCTATGAATTCCCAGATTATCAAGATGACGCCCCACGGTAGAAAGCACGAACAGATAGACAATCTCGTGCACAACATCAGGAACAGTGCCATACACGTCGCACTGCTGCGTGCGTCGGTCAAATACGGCCAGCCCCTGACCAAAGTAGTCCAGATAAATGACCTGGTTGTGTCGAAAACACACGTTCCGTACAGTGAAGCGCGCAGCTGGGACCGAGGGGAGGTCTGGATAGGGCGGAGGCAGCAGCTGCACTCGCACTTGCACCTGCGCCTTTTGCGCTGGCGTCAGAAAGTAGGAAAAGTCCCGGCGTAATTCCTCGACGAGACTGACAGAAGGACTGCAGATCTCAAGCGACAAGCCGTAAAAATTGAAACACGCAGTCGCGAGTGACTCTTGAGACTGCGGCAACAACGTCATACAGCTTTCTCTTCCCTGCGCGCCACAAAAAATGGTCGTCGAAAGGGATAGAGCGTACCGGCAGAACTCACCGGATACGCGGCACGCAGCCGCGCTCCGTAGACCGAGAGAAATTGCTCATGCTGATCCTGGCTCAGGCGAGTCAGCACTGGTCGCAGCCCGGAACCTTTCATCCACTCCAGTACCGCATCCGGTCCGGTAAGAATATGGTAGTAGATAGTCTCCCACAGGCTGACTTCTAGACCAAGATGGTCAAGTGTATCGATATACCACGTCGGAGTCTCAACAAAGAATCGCTCCCGCCACGAGCCGAGCAGAGACGCCCACGGCTCCTGTCTGACAACCTCGGCCAACAAGCGATGAGCAGGCTCATCGAAGTTACGCGGCATCTGCACGGCCAAGACCCCCTGCGGCGCCAGGAGGCTCACTAAGTGCGGCAAAAGACTGGCATGGTCCGGGACCCACTGCAACGCCGCATTAGAAACGATACGGTCAAGGGGCTGATCAGGCCGCCAAGTTGCCAGGTCTGCTTCAACAAACTGGAGCTGCGCATGCACCGGCAACCGGGCCGCTGCGGCAAGCATGTCTGGTGAATTGTCCACGCCTAGAATCGTGGCCTCAGGCCAACGAGATAACAATGAGTGCGTTAGCTCACCGGGCCCACAGCCAAGGTCCGCTACGTAGCGAACATTATCATCCGGTACCTGCGCGAGCAGGTCGAAAAACGGCCGTGACCGTTCGCTACTGAAGCGTTGATATTGTTGGGGGTCCCAAGGAGTCATAAAAACGTAAAACGTAAAGCGTAAAACGTAAAAAGAGACAGAAGTTTTTGTTTTATTACGTTTTATGCTTTATGCGTCATTCTTCCCGTACTCTGCACTTTCTTCCCTGACCGTATAGCTTCGCTGTTGTGGCACCATGGTTAACAACAAGCGAATCACCTCGGTCAGGAGTTGGAGACGATGCTGGGCGACAGACTCCCCTAATATGTGGCGACTCTTAAAATACTGTAGTTCCCGGTTTTTTGATCAGAGCGAATGTGTGTGACGGGCGCGCAGAGCCCTTGCTCTGCGCGCCCTGGTTGCCCCAAGGTGGGAAGTGACCAAACGACCCGTCCCTGGAGGCAGCCATGGACAGTTTACCCTT
>JACQEL010000959.1 GCA_016200595.1 Deltaproteobacteria bacterium | reverse complement strand
TGTAACTGCTCAGCCCTTTTCGTCCCGTAGGGACGGTTGATGGTAGGCAGGTCGTTTACGGCCTGTAGCCGAGAGCGCCGCATTCGGCGCGTCGCGGCGCGACGCGAGGGTTGTGACGTTTCCCCTCAACCGGCCTTGAAAGGCCGGCCTACCTTCATCCGCCGCTCTGCGGCTGAGTAATTACAAAAAATTCTTAATAGTCTCCCATTTACGTTTTACTTATTACGTTTTACGTTCATTCTTCCCATGCTCTTCGATAATATTCACGGACAAGAGTCGGCGATTGACACGCTACGGCACGCTCTGGCGAGTGACCGTCTCGGGCATGCGTACCTGTTTACTGGGCCAGCCGGAGTAGGCAAGAAACGGGCGGCGCTCGCCCTCGCTCAGGTGCTGCTCTGTGAGGACAAACCACACGCAGGCTGCGGCGTCTGTTCGGGATGTGTGTCAGTGGCGGCGAGAACGCACCCTGATCTGATCGTGGTTATGCCGGCGGCAGGAAAACGGGATGTGACGATTGACCAGGTACGCGAGCTGCAGCGAGTGCTTGGCTTGCGCTCAGTCCGTGGAGGTAAAAAAGTCGTCGTCCTGGACGATGCCCACCTCCTCAATCCGGCGGCGCAGAGTGCCTTGCTCAAGATCTTGGAGGAACCGCCTGGAGATGCGCTGCTGCTCTTGCTCACGGTCAACTCGGCGACGCTGTCGCGACCTCTTCTCTCCCGTTGCCAACAGGTACGTTTCGCTGCGCTCCCTTTTCCCGTTGTGGAAGAGCTTCTCGTGCAAGAGCATGGCAAGGATCCGGCAACGGCCCATGCCCTCGCGCTCTATAGCCGTGGGAGCATAGGTCGAGCGGTAGCCCTCGATCCGCAAGTGTTTACCGAAGAGAGACAGTATGCGGTAAAAGAGTTTCAGCAGCTCAGAGGTGCTCCGTTTACTGCCCTGACTCACCTGGCAGAATGGCTGGTGGCCGATCGTGTGAAAAAGTCTGCGGCCAGCGATCAACCCAACGAAGGCCGTGCGAGCGGGGAGCGCCTGGAGATAATGTTATCTTGGTACGAGGAGGTGCTCCGCTACCTGTTGCTCGGGCAGGCGGGAGTGGTTCGCTATCAGGACTGCTTACCCGCTGTGGCCGAAGCCGCTGCAGGTCTCGACGTGCCTGATGCCCTGCGACAATTGACTCTAGTCTATGATACGATACAAGCCTTGGGCCGGAACGCGAATCGCCAACTCGCGGTTGAGGATCTGTTGATTCAACTTGCCGCGCGTGCGCGTTAGAGACTCGGGTTAGAAGGAATAAGACTTATCGCGAATTTCACTTGGGTGAGACCTGCAATCGAGGGTAGGGGCGAATCTGGTATTCGCCCTGCCCCGCGCCCCCCTTGGGCGATCACCAGGATCGCCCCTACAGAGGAGGGTGCCTGCAACTGAAAACTGCTTAAGTCTTCAGCCTCTAGCCCCTCGTATGGATGACTTATGCCACGTATTTATATTACCACCCCGATCTACTACGTGAACGGCGACCCACATCTGGGAAGCGCCTACACGATGCTCATTACTGATACCTTGGCACGTTATTACCGCGCGCGTGGGTGGGAGACCTTCTATCTCACCGGCACGGATGAGCACGGCGATAAAATCGCCCAAGCTGCCGCCGAGGCGGGAATGAGCCCCAAAGAATTGACCGACCGCGTTAGCACCGCCTTCCGTGCGGCCTGGGATACCTGTGACATCACCTACGATCACTTTATTCGGACGACTGACCCGTATCATATCCGTTATGTCCAGGAACTGTTGACCAAAGTCTATGAGACCGGAGATATCTTCTTCGATCGCTATAGCGGACTGTACTGCGTTGGCTGTGAACGGTTTTACACCCAGAAAGAGCTACGTGATGGCAAGTGTCCCGACCACTTGACCGAGCCGAAATTGATCGAAGAAGAGAACTACTTCTTTCGCATGAGCAAATACCAGGAACGGCTCCTGCGTCATATTGAAGCGCACCCGGACTTCATCCGGCCTGAAGGTTTTAAGAACGAGGTCGTGGCCATGCTGCGCGAGCCGCTCGGCGACCTGTGCATCTCCCGGCCTAAAAGCCGCTTGACCTGGGGGATCGAGATACCTTTCGATCAGCGCTACGTGACCTACGTGTGGTTCGACGCGCTTATCAACTACCTCAGCGCGCTGAAATATAAAGGCGAGGATGTTTTCACGAAGTTCTGGCCTGAGGCGCAACATTTCATCGGTAAGGATATCCTGAAACCGCACGGTGTCTTCTGGCCGACGATGTTGATGGCGGCAGGGCTGCCACTTTATAAACATCTCAATGTACATGGGTTCTGGACTGTGGAAGGCCAGAAGATGTCGAAGAGCCTCGGCAACGTAATCTCGCCACTGGCGATGAAGGAGAAGATCGGCCTTGATGCGTTCCGCTACTTCTTGTTACGCGAGAGCGTCTTCGGTCAGGATGCCGACTTTCGCGAGGAAAGCCTCACGGCACGTTACAACGCTGATCTCGCCAATAACCTGGGGAACTTGGTCAATCGCACCTTGGCCATGCAGGAGCGTTATTTTAAGGGAGTGGTGCAACCGCTCAGCGATCCCGTGCCGGAGCTTGACCAACGGCTGGCCGCGACTTTTGCCCAGGCGGCGACGGAAGTCGAGCACCATGTGGCGAACCTCGCTCTGAGTCGGGCGCTGGAAGCAATTTTTCGCGCGACTGACCAGGCCAACAAGTATATTACTGAAACGGCGCCCTTTACGCTGGTCAAAGATCCAGCTTCCCTGCCGCGGGTTGGCGCCGTCTTGCACAATCTGTTGGAAGCCCTACGAGTGGCCGCCCAATTGCTCTCGCCGTTTCTCCCTGACGCCTGCGCGAAGATCTTCGCGCTGCTGAATCTGCCGGCTGAACAGATCCGTGCTTATGATCTCCCGTGGGGAAAAGCCTTTGTCCCAGGGCACGCAGTGCAAAAACCTCAACCCTTGTTCCCGCGCCTTGTATGATGTTCGTCGATTCTCACTGCCACCTCACTGATGAGCAATTCGATGGTGACCGGGAGGCGGTCCTCCAGCGGGCGCGCGCCGCTGGAGTCTCCCGTTTCCTCGTTATCGGCGCGACCGGCGATTTTTCTCACAATGAAAAAGCGGTGGCGCTCGCGCGAGAAAACCCGGACGTCTTTGCTGTCGTTGGTGTCCACCCCCATGATGCTAAACACATCACCGCCGAGACCTACGCGCGCTTACGTGAACTCGCACAGGCGCCCGAGGTCGTGGGCCTAGGAGAGACCGGCCTCGATTTCTATTACGACAATTCTCCGCGCGAGGAGCAGCGGACGCACTTTCGCGCTTTTATTCGTTTGGCGCGGGAATTAGGACTGCCGCTGTCGATGCACGTGCGCGAGGCCTATGGTGAAGCAGTCGAGACGTTGCGGGTAGAGGGGGAAGGGCAGGTGCGTGGAGTGATGCACTGCTTCACTGGCAGTGTGGAAGAGGCACGGGCGCTGCTCGAACTGGACCTCTGCCTTTCTTTCAGCGGGATTGTTACTTTCAAGAGTGCCCAGGCTCTGCGTGAGGTGGCGCAGGTAGTTCCGCTCGATCGCTTGCTCATTGAAACGGACTGTCCGTTGCTGGCGCCGGTGCCTTATCGTGGCAAGCGCAATGAGCCCGCTTATGTTATACAGGTGGCGAAAACGTTAGCGGAAGTGAAAGGTCTGGCCCTGACAGAGATTGCCGACGCTACCAGGCGGAATACTGAAGCTCTGTTTGTCGCCCGCTGACAAAGATCCTAGGACTTCGTCACGCTGAAAATGAGGGGTTGTCATTCTGAGCCGCAGCGTCGCGGAGGCGAAGAATCTCATGAAGCGACAGACCGAGAGCGAGATTCTTCGCTGCGCTCAGAATGACAGGGTTGGGTGGTCGCATAGGAAAGTGTACCAATGTCATGCCTTTTGGTTTAGTCGATTTCTCAATCCGCAATCCGCAATCGCTCAGACCCGCTGTGCCTGCTTTTCCCGCTCTCCGCGGACGAGATGGCCCTCACGACACTCTTGGCAAATCCCGTAGATTTCCATTTTGTGGGTCGTGGCCACAAAACCAAAACGCTGGGCGACCTTTTCCTGGAGTTGCTCCATCTGCGGATGGATGAACTCGACGATGCGGCCACAGCGTTCGCAGATGATATGGTCGTGATGACGTTCGGCTTCCAGGTTTTCAAAGCGCGCCTGCCCGTCGGCAAAATGACGCTCTGCCGCCAGGCCGCACTCCTTCAGGAGCTTCATCGTGCGGTATACCGTGGCATAGCCCACCCGAGGATTGACGTGGCGTACCTCGCTATAGAGTTCCTCGACACTGATATGTCGATTGGTGGCAAAAAAGACCTGAGCGATGTCCTCGCGCTGGGAGGTTGCTTTAAGCCCCTGGTCTTTGATCCACTGGCGAAATCGACTGAGCCGGTCGATCACGAAGCTACTCCGTCACCCAGGAAGCGGCGTAAGGAGGGCGATAAGCTCCCCTTGTCCAATTCCCGGTGTGAGAGTTCGTCGATAAGAAGCTCGACACGTTCAGAGAGCGGCAGGTCACGATCGAGAAATACTATTTCCTGCCCATGAACCCGACAGCTTCCACCCCGCACCTGATAGCCCACCTCTCGCAATAACTTCTCCTCACGCACGCGAATGCCGAGCTGGCCGGCCAGCGTCTTGAGTTCTTGGAGGAGGGCCGTCCCCTTTCCTGCTGACGGCTGTTTCTTTGCCATGTTGTTCATTTTGGCCAAGGCGGTCTCCCTTGTAAAGCGCGGTTGCTTGCACGTCCACTAGAGTGGTGGTAAGCAGGCGGCAGTGGCGGGGTGGATGTTAGGAGCCGACTATGATTAAAAATATCCTCATCGCCCTCGATGGCTCGGAGCATGCGCGCGCAGCACTCCACTACGCCTTGTGGATTGCCCAACGCTTCCAGGCCGCGCTCTGGGGACTGCATGTGATTGACATCATCGCCATCGAAGGTCCGTTCTTTCAAGACATTTCTGGAGCTTTGGGGTTTGAACCGTACTTCGATATGTCGGGGAAGGTCCGTGAGGCGCTACACGAGCGCGGGTATTTGCTGCTGGAAGAATTCTCGGCGGGATGCCGTGAACGCGGCATCCCCTGTGAGACCGGCCTCTACACTGGTATCGTGGCCAATGAGATCTGCGAGCGGGCGCGGACGGCCGACTTAGTGGTGATCGGACATCGAGGGGTCAACGAGCGGTTCTCTACTGGGCTGCTCGGGGGAACGGCGGAGAGTGTGACGCGCAAGAGCCCGCGGCCGGTTTTCGTCTCACCTCTGCAGTTTCAGGAGGTGAGGCAGCCCTTATTGGCCTATGATGGCAGTCCGCGCGCGAGTGCCGCCATGCACGGTGCCGCTGAGGTCTGTGCGACGCTGAACCTCCCGCTCACCGTGGTAGCAGTGGCGACGCGCGAGGGGGAAAGCGAGGGCAAGGTGCTGGATGAAGCTCGTCGCTACCTGAGTTCCTACGATGTGCAGCCCACGTGTCTGTCGTTAGTCGGACATCCGTACCAACGGATTATCGATTGTATCAAGGATCGGCAGCATGATCTCCTGTTCATCGGCGCATACGGCCATAGCCGTATTATCGAAATGGTCCTGGGTAGCACCACCGAATATGTCTTGCGTAATGCTCCCTGTCCAGTGTTTCTAGCCCGTTAGGCCGTTCATGCTTCGACAAGCTCAGCACGAACGGTTGTTGCTGCCGGTCACCCTGAGCTTGTCGAAGGGTGACCACTCTATCTTGCGGGAGTTGTCAGAGGCCGATAAGATCGCCGGAGTGAATGGTGAAGTGAGGAAGGTCAATGCGGTATCCGCTACACGTTGCCACAGACATGATGAAGTGGCAGGTCAAGAATAAGCTGCAGGGACGGAAACGCTACCCTGTAGTGTTGATGCTCGAGCCCCTGTATACCTGTAACCTGGCGTGTGTGGGCTGCACGCCTGAACGTCATACTGGTGACCTGAAAGATCGGCTCAGTCTGGGAGAGAGCCTGCAGGCAGTAGAGGAAGCGGGCGCCCCAGTGGTCTCGATCTGCGGCGGGGAGCCGACTATCTATCCGGAACTGCCCGAGCTGATTGCGGAAACTATCGCCCGCAAACGGCATGTCATCGTCTGTACGAACGGAATCTTACTGGAACGGTTATTTCAGAAGACGAAGCCACACGAGCGCCTGACGCTCAACATCCATCTCGATGGGATGCGCGAAACCCATGACTTCGTGTGCGCTCGGGATGGCGTGTTCGATAAGGCCATCGAGATGATCCAAGTGGGCAAGAAACTCGGCTACACGGTATGTACGAACACCACGGTCTTCCGCGAGACCAGCATGGCTGAGATCGAAGAGATGTTCAAATTGCTCACCGGCCTTGGCATTGACAACATGTTAGTCTCGCCCGGCTATCATTATGAGGCCCTGCAAGACCATCACTTCCTCTTCCGGCAGGAGATTCACCAAAAGTTTAAGAGAGTGCTGGCGTTATCGAAACAGTACCGACTCGGCTCGACTCCCCTCTTTCTGCAATTTGCCGCCGGTGAGCGCGATTATCCCTGCACGCCCTGGGGGAATGTCACGCGTACGCCTTTTGGCTGGAAAGGTCCCTGCTATTTGATCGGGGAGAAATACTTCAAAACCTGGGACGAGTTCTGGACTGGAGTAGACTGGGAGTACTGGGAGAAGCGCGAGGACCCGCGCTGTCATGATTGTCTGATGCATTCGGGCTTTGAAGCGTCAGTAGCACGGACTTTTCCCGAGAGTTCGAAGGATATGTGGACGATGGCAAGATGGATGTTCTCGTGAGGTACTCACCCGGGGAAGCTCATGAAAGTCGCACGGCTCTACGATTCATCCGATATCCGCTTTGAAGAGGAACCGATTCCACCTGTGGGACCGGGAGAGGCGTTGGTGCGAACCCGTGCGTGTGGCATCTGTTCGGGCGATGTCATGGGCTGGTATATGAAAAAGAAGGCACCGCTGGTCTTTGGTCATGAGCCGGCTGGCGAGGTAGTGGCGGTGGGTAGTGGGGTGACGGACTTCAAACCCGGGGATCGAATTTTTGTCCATCACCATGCGCCATGTTTTACCTGCCGGGCCTGTCAGCGGGGCGAGTTCGTGCAGTGCCCGACTTGGCGCTCCTCGCGCATCGTTCCGGGTGGCATGGCCGAGTATTTCCTCGTGCCGAAGGAGAATTTATCCGGCGATACCCTGCAGTTGCCTGCCGAGTGCTCGTTCGAAGACGGGTCGTTGGTTGAACCTACGGCCTGCGCCGTTAAATCACTGCGCCGTTCGGGCTTGCAAGCTGGAGCGCGAATCTTCATCATTGGCCTGGGCATTATGGGACAATTGCACGTCGCCCTGGCACGGCAGGCGGGTGCGGAAACTGTAATCGCTGCCGACTTCGTGCCTTACCGCCGACAGAAGGCTCGCGAGTTAGGGGCGGATGTGGTACTTGATCCTGCGCAGGGCAGCGTAGAGGATGCGGTCCGGGAACAGACGAAAGGCGAGATGGCCGAGGTGGTCATTGTTGGACCAGGCTCGATTGAAGCAATGGAACTCGGGATTCGCTGTGCGGCGAAGGGGGGGACAGTGGTCCTTTTTACGGCCAGCCCTCCCGAGGCTACTTTGGCGATCGCTCCGTACCATCTCTACTTCAATGAAATTCGCCTGATTCCCAGTTACTCGTGTGGGCCGAATGACACGCGTGAAGCGTTGCGACTGATTCAAGAAGAGATTGTCAATGCGGAAAAGTTTGTCACCCACCGTTTTCCGTTCACGGCAATTCAAGCGGCGTACCAGAATGCGGCGCAAGCGCGTGATTCGCTGAAAACAGTGGTGGTATTTCCCTGAAGATAGAAGTGATGGAACAATCAGCTACTTCTCTGGCCATTCTGTTTGCTGATATCAGCGGCAGCACCCGTCTCTACGAACTCTTAGGTGATGTCCGTGCCCGCGAGCGGACCTCGCGGTGTCTCGCTATTCTCACCGAGGTGATTCGCCAGCACGACGGGACCCTGATCAAAACTATTGGTGACGGGGTGATGAGCACGTTTCCTAGTGCTGATGCCGCCGTACAAGCTGCTTGGGTGATGCAAGAGTCCGTGGCGGCCGATGTTGCTCCAGGTGAGATTAGTTTGGAGATCCGGGTAGGGCTGCACTATGGCTCGGCGCTGGTAGAGTCAGGAGACGTTTTTGGTGACGCGGTCAACGTTGCCGCACGAATCGTTGCGTTGGCCAAAGCCAGACAAGTGCTCACGACCCGTCAGACTGTAGAGCTATTGTCTCCGGTGCTGCGCGCCAGTACACGGCACACCGACCGTGCTGCGGTCAAAGGAAAACAAGAGGAGATTGACGTTTTCGAGGTGATTTGGCGGGAAGAGGACTTGACCAGAATGGAAGGCTATAAGATCCCTTCCCCAGATTCTCAAGCGCGGTTGCAACTGCGCTTCGGCGAGAAAGACTTCGAGGTCAGTCATAGTCGACCAGTCGCCACTATAGGACGTGGCCAACAGAATGATCTTGTCGTCCTTGACGCTTTAGCCTCCCGTATGCACGCGCGCATCGAATATCGTCGCGGAAAGTTCATTCTGCTTGATCAAAGTACGAATGGGACGTATGTCCTGACCGACGAAGGGGAGAAAGCCTATCTCCGCCGAGAAGAGTTCGTTTTGCGAGGCTCTGGTATGATCAGCTTAGGACGTGCGGCCAGCGCCGAGGCTACAGAAGTCATTCATTTCGTCTGCCAGGCCTAACTTCTCGCATGTAGACTCTGAGCCGGTTCACATTTTCGCTTGAGGATCCTCATACTGCAAGAGGATCACTGTACTATTGTCCGATCCCCCTCGGGCATTGGCTAAGTCCACCAAGAGGTCACAGGCACGTTGGAGGTTCGCTTCTTGTTGGGTAATGACCTCGAGGATCTCTGTCGCTTCTATAGTGCCATGCATGCCGTCACTGGAGATCAGAAATATATCCCCCGGTTGAGGTTTCTCAACGCGCACGGCAGGTTGGACACTGGGGCTGACGCCGACAGCTTGCGTGAGGACGTGCCGGTGGGGAAAAGTCTTCACCTCCGGGAAGGCAATTTTGCCTTCCCGCAGCAACTGCTGCACTAAGGAATGGTCCTCGGTGAGGAGTTCGATGCTCCCCGCCCGTACACGGTACACCCGACTGTCTCCCACGTGACAGATCGTCGCCAGGCCGTCCTCATCGTCAAAGAGGATCGAGGCTATGGTTGTGCCCATCCCTTTTAAGGTGGGCTCGTGCTGGCTGGTCTCAAATACTTTGCTATTGGCCTGCTGCATGGCGATAGAGAGGCGACGCCATCCCACCGCACGCCATCCATGTGGATCAGTGACTGGGGTGAGTTCCTCGCCTTGGGTTTCCTCTACCGAAAGCCGCATCGCCTCCACAGCGAGGGTGCTGGCTACTTGCCCGCCAACGTGCCCTCCCATGCCATCCGCTACGACATAGAAGGCGGCATCGGGAAAAAACCCAAACGCATCCTCATTTTGCTGGCGCACTTTACCCCTGTCAGTTCTTGCGGCGCCGCGGATGAGCACGGCACTCTCCTTTCTGGAGCCAAGACAAAGCTCTAGCCGGTCCCCGTACACTTTTTACTCCTTATCAGCCATTGGTCAAGCTCACTTCGTGTTGACTAGTATAAGGAAAGGGGAAAGGGAAAGGCTGGTTTTCTGGTGTTATAGCACCGAGGCTGGTGGCAAAGAAGGTGCGCCTACCCAGGAAAATGCATCTTTCATGGAAGAGGGAGAGGGGAAGAAGAGGGAAGGGCAGAGCGGCTCGCTGAGAAACCGCTCCGCTTCGCCATGTGCTCGAAGTGTTACTTTTTGAGTTGTTTTGAGAACATTGCTTCGACCCGCGCAGCCGAGTCCTCGACCCGTTTTGCTGCGGCTTCAGCTCGACCCGCCGCCGCC
>JACQEL010000900.1 GCA_016200595.1 Deltaproteobacteria bacterium | reverse complement strand
CCTGGCCCTCCTCTGGTGTCTGGTCGCCACCACACACCCGTCTGTAGTTTGCACGGAGGGCCGATTTTACTGCTTCTGTTCTGCGTCTCGCTACATCAGGACAAAATTACACCCGATCTGGACAGGGTCCGTACAGATCTGGGCGTCGTTCAGGTATCCCCCTAAGTTCTGCCACCCCAGCCAGGTCGTCGTATACTTATTGACGTCTATTTCGTGGAAGAGCCCCACGACGGCCAGGAACAGGGTGTTGTTAAACACGACCAGGTCTGGACTGTTGAGAGTGCCTCCATTGTACACCCACCCTGACCAGTTGATGCCGTCCCAGATATTCACCCACACTTCATTATACCGCCCTCTGACGACGAGGAACACCTTCGAGCCAAACCCTTCAATGGCTGGAACACTTGGTGTGAGCCCACCAGGTTGGGGAACATTAATGGTCGAGCCATTAACGAAAACGAGGAGGTTGAGACGAAAGTCGGTTTCTGCCATCCAGTACGAGCCGGTGGCTGGCCCGACGGGGTTAAAGGTCGTGGAATTCCGGCATCCTTCTTGGTCACAGGCTCCGGTCCCTCCTGGGGTGACGACGATGGGGATATTCGGTGTAAACTCCCCGAACCAGACCCTTCGCGCCAATCAGCACCCCTTGGAAAGCGACCTCGCCGTTGTTGTTGAGCGCCGGCGGAGAGAGTGAGGGAGAAACCTCGCCGAGTGGTGTCGTCTTCTGCGCTATAGTAACCTTGGTCAGGTGGCCGCCAGAAGCCAGAAAGACGGCTTGTGAGATTTGGCTCCCGCAGCGTAGTGTCGTGTCCGTCTTAAAATTGTGCGTTGGCTCATGTACAGAATCTGCGCGTCAGCGCCCGATGGTGGGCACTGCCCACCCTACAAGGCTTTCGGCCAATAGCAGAGCTTAGAGACCGCCCAGGACTTATCGCTCCCGCTTCCCCCGCAGCCAGAAATGGTACACCAAGTTGAACCCCATCGTCGTGGTGAACGCGCGCACGTTGCGAATCACTCGCACCGCTTGCCACACCGTGCGCTCGCGCGGCTCGCTGACTTTGGCGAGCAGCGGAAGCGACGCCAAGCGCAGAGTCGCGGACACGAAGAACAAAATGAGAAACGGGCTCCACTCCAATTCGAGTCCTTTGAGCAGGGCGGGCAAATATTTCAGGGCAAACCCGCCCAGGATCGGCGCGATCAAGGCCATCAGGCCAGCTACGGCATTAAAGGTCGAGAAATAAAGCGAGCGGCTCGCAGGGGGCGAGATTTTGAGCACGAGGTTGCCGGTGCACAGACGAATACCCGCCCAAAACAACCCCCCTTCTAAATGCAAGAAAGCCAGGAGGTAGTGCGAATCTCGATTGGTGAAGAGCCAGCCATAGGGAATCGACGCGGCAAAGAGGCTGGCGAGTATGAGAATAGGTTTATTGGTTTCGCGGTCGGACAACCGCCCCCAGAGTTGCGCGCTGGCGAGATCCGTCACACTGGACAAAACTGCGTAGGTGGCAACTGCGGTATAGCTCAGCTTGAGCGTCTTTAACATGTACACCGCAAAGAATGGCGCGGTGAAGTAGACTGCAAAATTCCAAGCCAGCGTGAAGCTGAGAAATCGACGAAAGTTCCTGTCGTGAAAGGGCAAGAGCAGGCGGTGGCGAAAGGGCAGCGAGCCGTCCCCTTCGCGTAAGGGCGGTTCATAGATGCGAGCCTGGATCAGCAGGCTGATGACTCCACACACCACTCCGGTCGCGAACAACACCCGCAGGGCGTCCATTTCCCCGCGTGGATGACTGTCCTTCCACACGTCGAGAAAATACCCGCCGGCTAACGAGGCCAATAATGCCGCCGCACCTAAGGCGGCATTACGGAGTCCAAAGTATCGTCCGCGTATCTCCTCGCGCACCAGGTCCGCCATCCACGACATCCAGGCCAGGTTGTTGACTGCGGTGCCTACTTGAGAGAGGGCGATAACCCAGAGGCTCACATACAACAGCGTCTTGCGCGAGGCGAGGTATAACGACCCGACAATTATGACCAGCCACAGTAAACGAGCGAACGCGCCGCCCAACAAGGCGAGCGAACGACGTCGCCCAATCCGTTCAATCAGGTAGGTGGAAAGCGGTTGGACGATATTGGCGAACAAAGGAAATGCTGCCAGGAGCCCGATCTGCACCTCGCTCGCCTTGAGGGCAAGGGCATAGCCAACCAGGAACACCCCACCAGTCAGGTTGGCATAGAGGTTGGCGAATATACCGTCCCAGATCGAGAGCCCGAGCGCGCGCCGGACATCTGACGATCGGTCGGCCGACACCTCGGCCACGGGTCAGGCACCTCTCCCGTCTTGCCCTGGAGACCGCGCTCCTCGACGCTGGGCTTGGTCCACTTTGCAGCGTAGAGCCCCAGGAATGTCAGGCTGAGCCCTTCGGCTTCGCTCAAAGCCTGCCTTGAGTGCAGCGAGGGGATAAACTCCGTGAAGCGTCTGACTCTGAGACCCTTCGCTGCACTCAGGGTGACAATGGCGGTGTGCCGATCTCTTGCGGTCTAATTTCGTCTTTTCTCGCTCCATGCCGATAATCGTGAGGTCACTTTTTGAGCTTCCGCTGATAATCCGTCGTCAGTTTCGCCAGCATGGCTGCGCACTGGTCATAGAGTCGCTTGAGCGGACGCGGCGCGTGCGTCGCTAACGCGTACGCGGCAATCAGAGGCAGGGCCACGGTCGAATCGAGATAACAGACCACCGTGTCAGGAAGTGCCTCGGGGTCAACCTTTCCCCAGGTGACGCCTTCGCTGGGCGTCGCGCCGGAAAGTCCGCCCGTGTCAGGGCGAGCATCAGTAACCTGGATGTAGTAATCATGGCCTTTCTCTGCCAGTCCTAAGACTTCTTGGATCTGCGGCTCGGTCTGCAATATGAAATTCTTTGGCGAGCCGCCCCCGAGAATAAACACGCCGCTCTTACCACCGTTGCGTTTAGCTGCGTAGACAATTGCCGCAGTCTCATTCACATCACGCGCCACATCAAGCATCAGACCGTTGCCCTGCAGTGCTTTGGCCGCTACGTTCATGCCGATCGAACTGTCTCCGGGCGAAGACGTGTAAATCGGCACCCCACATTCAGCCGCAACTGAGAGGAGAGAGCGCCGTTTTTGCCCCAACGCCTTTTCGCGCTCACGGACATAGTGGCCCATCCGATAGTGGAATTCCGCCGTGCTCATGGATTTCTGAAACTCAGGAGCCATGATCGTCTGGGAGAAGAATGCATCGGTCTGCAGCAGGACCTCATAATCGAAAAAAATGTCGTAGATGCGCACGACCCCTTCCTGCCGCAGGGTGACGTCGCTGACATGGGGAGACCCCTGGTGCATGCTGAGGCCAATACCGAAGTGGGTATCGTGATAGAGATTCGCGCCGGTGGACACCATCCAGTCGATGAAGCCATTCTGGATTAAAGGAATCAGGCAAGAAATGCCTAACCCTGCCGGAGTCAGTGCACCAGTCAGACTGAGACCGATGGTTACATCCGGGTCGAGCATTTTGCGCGTGAAGAGCTGCGCCGCCTCGCGCAGCCGGGCAGCGTTGTAGGCGAGGAACGTCTGGTCAATCAAATCGACGACGCTGATTGAAGGATCCACCGGACGGGGATCAATCTTCGGACCGTACGAGCGACGTTGCTTCCGAGCCATAGTGTCTCTTTCCTCCTCAAAGGCGATTAAACTACCATCTCTTCCTGTTCGGTGTCATCGGCAAAAACAGAACCGTTCTATCAGGTCTGCTGCCGCGGAGAAAAGGGACTTTCATGGCAAGGGGAGGACTCGCCTGATAGTTCACTGTTAGGGACGGACTAACTCTCTCAGAGCCACTCCTGTCGCGGAACGACGCAACGCTTGTCCCCTATCAGTTGCAGACAGGGCAGTCTTCAGAAGCGCGCGGAAATCCACTTCTCGCTCAGCCCAGAAACGCACGGTGTAGAGCGACTCCAACAGCTGCAAGCGCACGGCATAGGCATCAAGGACTTCGCCGTCACTCGGCAGCGGCGGGACGAAGGCACGGGTCTCGGCGAGAAATGTTGCAGTTTCTGCCGGCACGGCTGTGTCTATCGTCTTGCCAGCGGCAAGGCTATTACGCACCGCTGTCGCCGATAAGTCTGCAATAGTCGCCGGGAGCAGACAGAAACGAACATGAGGACGGTACGGCCGATTCTCTGGCCGATCAAGAAGCTGGCTGAACTCTTCCCAGGCCAGGTCTCCCCGGTTCGCAACAATCAATGAAGCTAAAGCAAAAAGCTGATGTAGGGCAGCATCACGATCTTGATAATAGCGCGGGTCTAAGATCTGTACGAGCTTGTCCATGCCGACAATAAAATGCAATTCCACTGTGGCTCCGAGCAAGGCGCGAAACGCCTGGGCCTGCTCGAAATAGAGACCACGATTCACCAACGCCACGCCGGTG
>JACQEL010000899.1 GCA_016200595.1 Deltaproteobacteria bacterium | reverse complement strand
GTTATGACTGCTCTCTAGGCGCCCGGTACCAAACTCGCCCGTCTTTGAGCGTGAGCTGCGTCACCAGCTTCTGCTCACCGGTCATGTGATTCTGATCGGTATCGACAAAATCGAATTGTCCACGCTCCAAGCTGAACACCGCCACATCAGCTATCGCGCCAGGTTTGAGCGTGCCGAGACGTCCGGCTTCACCAATCGCCCGCGCGGGGTTGGCGGTCACGCGCAGAATCACGTCTTCTAAACCCATCCCTAAGTTGAGCAACTTCGACATCGTCGTCGGCAAATCGAATACCGGACCGCGAGTAGCGCTGGGTAAAGAAAGATCTGTCGCGATGGTATCGGGCATAAAGCCGGCATCCAACGCCATCCGCACGAACGGAAAAGTAAAATGCATGCGGCCGTGGGCGCAGTCAAAAATTATTCCGGCCTTCTGCGCATCCCACACCTCTCTGAGGATCTCCTTCTTCTCTGGGCCCATGATGCCGTATTGATAGCGGTGCAAACAGTGGGTGACGATGTCACCAGGCTTGAGGAATTCGAGAATCTGCGGCACCGGCAGCAGCGCATCGGTGATGTGTACCATGACCGGCACGTCGGCCATATCTGCCGCTTGCCGAGCGAGGCGTAAAGGCTCAGTCCCCGCTGAATCGGGCACGACGTTGTTACTGAAGCGCAACTTAACGCCGATGGCCAGATCACGGTTCTCACGAATAGTGCGGGCACAACCTTCAGGATCGGCATAAGCAAGATGCATCAGTTCGCCTACCTGAAGGTGGATCAAGCCTAAAGCTGACAGATGGACGAAACAGCGCAGCCGCACCTGGCTGCGATCGGCGACGTACTGACGCAATCCGGGAAACGTCGCCGAGCCGGAGCTGCCGGCATCGACCAGGGTAGTTACCCCGCTCGAGGAGCAACGGCGATCGGTTTCCGGACCCATGTCATGTGCGTTGATAAAGGTATGCGCATGCAGGTCGATCAGCCCGGGACACACGATCTTCCCACTGACATCTATGACTCGGGCCGCGTCAGCCGCCGGAATGTCCGGCGCGAGTGCGGCGATCTCGCCCTTGCTGATAGCGAGGTCTGCTTTCTGATGGCACGGCCATCCTGGGTCAATGATTTCCCCACCTTTGAGTAACAGATCGTATAGCATCGGAGTCCCTCCTTCACTTTCAGAATAGCAACCTGCCCCTACCCTACGCCGGTTGCCAAGGGCTTTGCCCTCGTTGTTGCACCGGAAAAGCATGCCCGAGCCTTAAGTCGAGTACAATCCACCCCTCATGAATTTTGATGAACAAGCTCGGCAATTGAGATTCCTGGTGGCACGGGCTTCTAGCCCGTGCTGTGGACAGGCTGGAAGCCTGTCCTACCATTTCCTGGTTGGCAGCAGCATTACCGAATTCGTTCGTCAAATCTCATTAGCTAGATAAGCTGGAACTGGGAAAGGCCAAACCCGCTCCGGAGATGATTGCTCGTATTGCAAAAGTTTTGCGTATAGACTCTAGCCCTCTCCAGGTGCTAAACCAGGAGGCCAGAGATTGGTACACACGACCCTAGCGCCTGGCCACCGTAGGGGCGAAGCATTTGCCCGGTATAGCCCCACGCTGTGGGGAACCTGCCCCGCAAATGCTTCGCCCCTCCCCACGCAGCTACGAACAGTGTCCTAATGTCGTGCATGCCGGTTCAGCGGGTTATCTTCCGACTGACGTGAGACAAATTCTTTACCGTCACCCGGTAGAGGCGCCAGCAATGCTACGAGAAACCTTCGGTGAAGATGAGGTCAATCAAGAGTCTGCAGAGCCAGACAGGAACGATCAGCAGCCTGTCGTTGGAACCGCGGCACTTAGGCATACAGCGGCTAAGAGTAAGGACCTTTACGAGGTTGTCCATAGTGACTGTTTCGATTGGCTGGATCAACGCGGCCCCAACAGTGTTCATGCCGTGGTCACCGACCCTCCTTATGGACTTAAGGAGTATACCCCCGCAGAGAAACAGAAACTGCGTCGTGGGCGCGGCGGCGTCTGGCGTATACCCCCCACGCTCGACGGCCATACACGCAGCCCACTTCCTCGCTTCACGGTCCTTACCACTGAGGATAAAGCAGAGCTGAAGGACTTTTTCGCTCGCTGGGCGACAAAAGTTTTTCGCGTACTTGTCCCCGGAGGACATATCTTTATCGCCACAAACCCGCTCATTTCGCATCTTGTCTATGTCGCCCTAGAGGAAGCGGGGTTTGAGAAGCGTAGCGAGATCATCCGGTTGGTGCAGACGCTGCGCGGTGGCGACAGACCGAAAAATGCCCACAAAGAGTTTGCGGATGTCACGGTGATGCCCAGGTCGTGCTGGGAGCCGTGGGGCCTTTTCCGGAAACCTTGTGAGGGACGAGTACAAGACAATCTACGGAAGTGGAAAACCGGCGGTCTGCACCGCATTTCTGTAGAGCAGCCTTTTAGTGACGTTATCAAGAGTTATCCCACTCGAAGGAGCGAACGAGACCTCGCGCCACATCCCTCCCTTAAGCCCCAAGCCTTCATACGGCAGCTCGTCCGCGCCGCTCTTCCACTAGGAGAGGGAATTGTGTTGGATCCCTTCATGGGGGGAGGATCTATTATCGCAGCGGCTTGCGCGGTGGGTTATCGCAGTATTGGCATTGAGTCTGACCCTGAATATTACCAAACGGCTGTTCAAGCTATTCCTCGGCTTGCCGCCCTTAGTGCTAATAGCATTGGTCAACTGCCTGCTCACTCTCACTGACTTTCAGATTGTAGGGCAACACGACTCGCTGGTTGACGTAGTGAGGAGCAAGTTTTTTCGGAGGAGTCGCACAATCTCTTCCTGCGGATGTTTTCAGTTTCTTCCGGCTTCTGCTCTTCAAAACTGATACGTTATCCGCACAACCGTTTCGTCGCGCCGACGGTAGAGCCCGCCTAGACCCCAGGTTTCATCGACTTGGCCGCCAAAGCCCGGAACAAAAAAATAGCTTTGGGCCAGTCGTAGGATCAAACTAGGAGTGAGGTAATAATCGACAATCCAACCAAACTGTGCGCTGTAATGATTGATCGGATCGATCACCAGGAAAGTAACCGGCAGGAGAGTCCCCTTGAGGTAGACCGTGCTTGCCGCCACCGTTCCAACCATTTCCCAGTTGCGCACCTTATCCGTCGGCGAGACCTGCCCCTGGAAGCGCGCAGTTCCGGCGGGAATATATTGCCAGAAAAGTTGGGTGGTGAGAAAGAACGTCGTGCGGCGGTTGAGCCGGCGAATCCACGTCGGTCGGTCAAACCCAACGAAGGCTTGCCAGGCATCGCTCTTCTTCACGCCGAAGAGACCGCTGGGAACGGGCGAGCCGCTTTCATCTAGGACTAAGATCGGTTTACGCTTGTCCGCGAACGGTTTGCCAAATTCATAGATCGTTTCCATACGCCACACCCCTTCGGTATAGTTGCTATCGGCATAGCTTGCAGAAATCCCCAGGGTGTGAACATACGGATAATAGGCCTCAGCTGGCAGCATACCTTGCTCGATGAGTAAGGCGTTGCGCAGCGCCACGTCGGAGGATGAGGCACAACCAGATGTTCCGACCAGGCATTGATTACGCCCGCGCAAACTGGTGGTGTCCATGCCATCATCTTGGGCAAAACGTTGATAGAGATAATTGAGGGTGAAGGTTAAGCCTTGCGGAGTCGTCGCGCCAAGCCGCACGCCAACTTGGCTGTTGTGGCTGGGACTTTGTTGGTAGTCGCCCTGACGACCCAGGACTGTACCGTTGAGCAGTTTAAAGTTACCGCCGGTCGGGCTCCCCGCGAAAGGGTTCGGCGTGGGAACACTCCACGGCCGGCCGGGCAAGAAGCCAATTTTGGCCGGGACCCAATGGCCGGGAACCCAATACGTCTCTAGGAAGACATCGACGAGGAAGCCAATCCTGCCAAAACTATAGAGTCCTTTGAGGGTCCAGTAGGGGATGCGCAGATCATCCCAGGTCTCCATGCCCAGTCCACCACTATGCCAGGTGGTATCTAACGCATTGGTGCGGTCGAGCATGCGCAGATTGTCCGACTCGCCCCAGACGATCATCTGCCGCCCTAACCGTAAGGTGAGCGGGATATCGGCGAACTCAAGGTCACTGTAGGCTTCGCGAAAGATGCTCTCGAAGCGTAAGGCGTGCGCTGCTCCTTGGGTAAGATCAGACAGTTTTCCGTCACGTCGCGCCCCGCCGCGATACGGAAACGCCTCTTGCCGGGGGCCAGGTTGGAAATCATAGATACTGTCATACACTCCGCGATATAACGCCACGAGATGAGCCCGCCGAATCCAAGGAACAGCAACGGCACCGAAGGCCTGACCTTCTTTGATCCAGTCATACTCCAAACGCACCCGCGCGACGTTGCGCTGCTGGATAATCGACCATTTGTCTGGCTCAGGGTGACGGAAGATCTGCTGCGTTTGCAGATTACCGGAAAGCGAGAGCGGACCGTAAGTAAAGTCAGCGTAGAGGAACGGAACCGACAAGATCAATACCAGGAACACGAGCGGGCAGATTGTTGCCAGACGCCCCCTCACCCTAACCCTCTCCCACAAGGTGAGCGGGAACCTGTACCCGCTACGTAGTTCCTCTTTCCTCCAGGCTGGTTTCCGGACTTCGGACTCCGGACTTCGGACTCCGGACTCTAGACCTTGCATCACGGTCCTCGCGCCATAATCCTGTCGAGATTAAAGAATTCATCCGGAAGGGGAATATTATAGACAGATTTGGAAACGATAGTCATCGAGCTGAGGCTATTCTCGTAATCGACCATGGACTCACCCACCCAGAGCGGAACCCGCACGTGCTCGTTGCCCGGATTATACTGCGGGTTACCATAGAGTTCGAAGAGCGTCTTCTGGTGTTTCCCCTTCTCGTCATAGAAGAGCACGTACACCGGGGTGAACATCTGCTTGTCGATATACAGCACCCGTTTGCTGTAGAGGTGACGGTTCGCCGTCGGCGTACACTCTAGCTCGAATAGGTCACGCAACTCCCACGGGTCTACCGGATACCAATTCCCGCGACCGCCGAAAGTGGCACTGGCGGCTTTGACACCCGCTGGGACCAGGAGCCGTCGCGTTCCCAACAACTTCCACTGGCAAGCACGTACATACCCCCAGTACCCCAGAACGTCCTCGTTGAGAAAGCCCGAATCATAGGTGGCTTCGTCCTGCTTCACGATGATCTTGCGAATTTTCCGGCTCGTAGGACTGTACAGCCAGTTGTCATCATTGTCGCGGTCGCGGTCATAGCGCAGCTTGAGGCCCATGGAATTTTTCAGATCGAAAGGTGCCAAGATGTGATAGAACTCTTTATACAAGACACCGTCTTTTTCCCATTTGTTGGGATTCACTCCGTCCGTCTGTGGGCGATGCATCCCGTAGGCAACCACGTAATAATTCTCGATCTCCCGTTCAGGCGGACCAGATTCTGGGACCAGACGGAAGGTATTCCACACTTGCATGATATTGCCGAAGTCGCGGTAGCGCAGATTCCAGGCGGCTTTCAGCCCCGCCTGAGGATCAGCCGGGTCGAGTCCGGGAAAAGGCAGGCCAGCCACGTAGCCGGCTAATTCACCATCTGCCCCAATTTTTACGTGCTCGGCATAGTGCGTGGTCGCCGCGATGAAGCCCTCACTGACCGGCAGGTTGGTCGTGTCCTGCACGGTGAAGGTAAATTCGCCCGCCTTGATGCGCTCAAGAATCTCCTGCGGGAGATACTCCTGCGCGGCTTCCCAAGAGTCTTGGGAAATCCTCGTGCCCGGGGCGAGCCCGTCAACCGACGGCATCCCGTTCGCGTAAGGATAGAACATCTGCTGTATGACGTTAGAAGAAAGTTCAGCGTGCGCGAGTTGCGCGACCAAACAGACAAGACTAATGAACACACGACAGAACTGTTTCGGCATGGCTCCCTCGTTGTGCGCCTTACGCGGAGCAGTCTAGGTCAATCACCTTGCTGCCCGTTGCATGTAGCCCTTGTAGTGCCATATCCAGAGCGGTAAGAAAATAACTCCCGACCAACACCACCTCGGATTCAGCGTCAATACGAGCGTACACAGCATTGCCCACCGGGTTCAGGTTGCCTATTTCTACGCTGCGACTTTGCGCGCCGTTCGCCCATTGTACTTCTATCCGCCGCGCCGGGGAGGCGAGGCCATAGGAAGAGAGATCTCCCGCAGGAGGGCTGAAGCGACGGACAACTCGGGCCTGCACGAGGCTGCCAACCAGTCTCTCACCGTCTGGGGGCAGCGTTCCTTGCCGCCGCACGATGACGCAGCCATGCGGGTCTAACACTTTGATAACGTCGATCTCTTGAGGTTGCACGGAAAAGAGAGACTCGCTGGATTGTTCCGGCACGGCCACAGGAGTTGGGGGTGGGACAGTCTGTCGTTCTATGTAGGTGAGCAGCGCTAGACTCGCAGCCACAAAACCGAGAAGGAGATTGCTTTTCATATCATGAGAGGTTGTCATTGCGAGCGCAACGAAGCAATCTTTGCCCATCAAAATTAATGCAACAGACCACTAGCCTCTCCTCCGTTGCCACCAGGCGACCCCGCCAGCGACCAGAAATGCAAGTGACGGGAGCATCGCTGTGGAGAACAGCAACCAGCTTTGCCTGACCGTGAGCGGGGCATAGGTGTAACGCGTTGCGGTTGGCAGCTCGCGGGCGCGAGGTTCCGCTACCCAGTGCAGCATATGGGCGAAGGCGAGGCGGTTCCCTTCGCGCCGGAAAAGAGCCCCTTCCAGGAAATCGGCATCCCCGACGACCATGAGCCGTCCTCCGTGCTCACCAGCAGTTTCTACCGCGGTTCCGACAGGAATCAAGCCTT
>JACQEL010000937.1 GCA_016200595.1 Deltaproteobacteria bacterium | reverse complement strand
GACTGAGAGTTCGGCGAGGCCCCACGCCCCTGAAGCTCTCACGTTAGCCGTGCTCCTTGATAAGCTTCCTCAACAGCGCTGTAATCTCTCTTCATGCTGCTACCCAATGGCGAGCGCGCAATCGTTGACCTCAGAAAGTTGCGCGATTACTGCTTGAATCCCGATAGTGCGAGAGGGAGACACAAAGCGCGTGTCTTTGCTACGGCACTGGGGATTACGGCGGCAGATGCCGCGAAACTGCGCGCAAAGTTACTGGAGGTGGCGCGGACCAGGGATGCGCAGATTGGAGAACTTGACCTCTATGGGCAACGCTATACGATCGATTTTGAAATGGAAACGGCGATCAACAAGGCGACCGGGCGGAGTGGCTGGATCATCCTGCACGGCAAGCCTGTACCACGGTTGACGACCTGCTACGTCAAGACAAGGAAGCGTCATGCCAAAGCGAAAGATTAAACTGCTAGACACCGTAGCGTTACTGGAGGACTTGCCGGAGCGCAAGCTCAAGCGTGGCGAAGTCGGGACGGTGGTAGAGATCCTCGCACTGGAGGTGTACGAAGTCGAGTTTTGTGATGATGAGGGACAGACGTACGCGGAACTGGCGCTGCGCGGCGACCAGCTTATGACACTACATAATCAGGGAGAAGCGCTGAAGATTGTGGCCTAACGGTAGAGTGAACGCACGTCTTCACAAGAATGGGATGCGCCTCATGAGTCGATTCGCAGCGAAAGCACTGGTTGGGCCACTATTTCTGTGGCTCCTATCGAACGTAGTGGCTGAGGTCGGCGCTCAACAGGCCGTTGCACCGTGGCAGAGCTCATGGGGCAGATTCGTCGAGACAGTTATATCGGAAGTTGTTGCCAATCCTCCTGATCTAGGGGAGAAGTACGCCGGCAAGGAGGTCACCTGGGAAGGCACGCTTGGGGCCGTCGGCGGCGACGCGACAACTTTCATCCGGATCGACATGAAACCGGACGCGGCTCAAGGCTCCCGCCTTGCCGTCCAGGCTCTTTGTAGAGCTGACGAATTCGCAAGGTGGAAGGGCCTCGCAATTAGCTCACGAATTCGCTTCCGGGGCAGCCTGCGTAAACTGCCGATTAGGTCAGTCCGCGTTGGAGGGCCGAACGGAACACCGGCCATTCTAGTTCTTGTTGACGATGCGCGCTTGGTAGAAGTGCTTGGCCCGTCGAAGTAGCATCCAAGCCATGCGGCCGCCTAACATCGCCTGGAGCCGACGCGGTTGCTGTGGGTAGACTCCCGGCCATGAACCGCACGGCTCAGGCGTGGCGTTAGGTGGCTCACCATAGCTGAAGGGTATATTGTGGCAACCATAGCTTATGGTGAAATTCGAGATCCTCGGTGAGATTAGAGACATCGAAACAATCGCCACAGGCCGGGGCGTGTACATCAGGCGCTATCTGGACCGCACGTACGGCAAAGGTCGCTGGCGCAAGCGGAAAGGCAGAGCAACCGTGCAACTGGCGGATGGAACAGTTTGCGAAGCTGAGATCCACTGGTTTGAGGCGCATGGGGTTGGGCGGAAGGATTTCAAAATCAAGAAGGTATTGCGATGAGCGATTTTGTGATCTGTCTCAACAATGAGAGTAACCCTGCGAGCCTAATTGTGGGCAAAGTGTACCGCACGCTGTCGGATGCGGAGGCGGAAGCGCACGACATGCTGCGCGTGATTGACGAGGATAAGTCAGAGCCTGACGGCTATCTCTATCCTGCATCCATGTTTGCCCCGATCGAACTGCCGGAAGTGGCAAAGCAAGCATTGACGGCAGCAGGTGTCTAAGCACGAGAGGGCTGTCACCTAACAACCTGTTCCACCTGACCGCTGCCCTTTTGCGGCTCTGAATGAATATGAAAAGCCTCGTTTGGGCAGCGGCAGGTGATCGGGCGCGTTAGCCCGCTTCAGATTGGAGAAGATGCCATCTTTAGGGGATCTAATCAGCAGTCTCTTGAGTAAGGATGTCGAAGTCCTTCTGAAGACAGACCGTGTAGTTTTTCGCTCTGGAGGAAAGAGGCTTTGTTGCATGAATACCCGAAAGTTCAATCTTTTCAGGGATTTAGCGTTTTTGGCTATTTTTCGTAAGTGCTTGAAAACACAGGAGTTTCAACGATTCGTGCAACAAAGCCACTAACATTCTGCAGCAGATGCCTGGGGTCCGTCAACCACAACGAAAGTTTCTTGCTGTGTTGTTTGCCACGATCCTGGCCTTGCGGGGACGCGTCACTGGTCGCAATCTGAGTCGCTATTGTGAGTATTCCGAGCGCACGATTGCGCGCCAATTTCGGGCGTCCTTTGACTGGCCGGACTTTCATCAGCGGGTCATGACGGTGGCGCTTGATCCGCGCTCGGAACTGGTCTCGGCACAGGATGCCTCGTTTATTCCCAAGAGCGGCAAACACACCTCCGGGCTGGGGCACTTCTTCAACGGCTGCGCCAGTCGGGCCGAACGCGGGTTGGAGATTTCGACTGTGGCGGTGGTGGATCAAGATGACTCGGCCCATGCTCGCTGTGTGGCAGCTTTGAACACGCTCCCAGCCAGTCCATTGCTCACGACATGGCCGTGCTTGGTGGAAGCCATGTACCTCTTGTGGCGTGCGGGTGGCTTGCCGGCTCAGGAGGAACTATGGGGATACTTAGCTGAGGGGTTAGTGGTACTGCACACACCAGAACTCGGCGAGTGGGAGCGGATGCGGGAGTTGATGCGGCAGTACCATGACACACCGATGGACTTAGCCGATGCCTCGCTGGTGGTGGTTGCCGAGCGGTTGAATCTCCATCGTATCTGTACCCTGGATAGTCACTTTTACGCCTACCGGATCAATGGCACCCAACCGTTTGAAGTTGTCCCGTAGGAGTGAGTAACGACGGAGAGGTCAGGAGCCAAGAAAGTTGAGCGCAAGAGGAGACGGGAAACTCCTGGCCGAATCGGGTAGCCAGGGAGGTCGCCCTCCCCAGCCCCCACACCCCCGAGCCTGCGGGTCCGCCCTCGGCGGTTCAGGGCGGAGAGTGAAGACCACGATACGTGGTCGATGACGCAAACGCTCCTTCCATCAAACTGGCGGAAATGGTTGGGCTGAAGCGCTTCTTGACCGTCATCTACTACGCAGCCAGTGGAAGAAGTGCGAGGGATATAGCACCCATGTATAGTGCAGACACTCAGGGTCAGACTCGAGAAAACCCGGCATCGGACTCGAATGAACCTCGCGGGAGGAAATAGCGGGAGGAAACAGGTAGAGTAGAGGACAGGCCCGACCCCCTTTAGGCCAACCCTTAGCTGTATCCGCCGTTTCCAGCTTCGTGCCCGTTTAGGGTTATCCAGAGATGGAAGTCCTGCCCTCCCTCATCAAACCGTGCATGCAGTTTTCCCGCACACGGCTTGCCGATGTTCTTCACGCTAAGGCATGCGCCGAGCGCCACCCCGCTGCGGTGGGAACTTT
>JACQEL010000066.1 GCA_016200595.1 Deltaproteobacteria bacterium | reverse complement strand
TCACCTGGTACCTGCTGTTGGGGGGAACCCATGTGTCACCAGTCCTAACTTAAGGCATTTACCCTCCACATTGGGCATAGGTCCCCTCTCCCCTAGTGGCGCAGCCGTCCCGGCTGCGTGCAGGCCAGAGGCCTGCGCCACCAATAGGAAGAGCCTGCACTCATGACAGAGGGGTAAGGGAAATTACCAAGCGTTCTAGTTTGCTGAGATCTGTCGCGGTCCTCGGCAGAGCCGATGATCCCCATAGACTTCTTTCTCACTCTTTCTTTATACTCCTACTCTCTCGCCAAAGTAGTGAATCGTTTCTTGCAAGCCATCTTCGAGCGATACGCGCGGCTCCCAGCCCAAGAGGCGACGAGCCAGCGCGATGTCTGGTTGCCTGACCCTCGGGTCGTCCACCGGCAGCGGTCGGAAGGTAATCCGGCTGCGACTGCCAGTCAGGGCGATGATGCGGTGGGCGAATTCCAACACGGATAATTCCTGCGGGTTTCCCATATTGACCGGCCCATCATAATCAGAACGGAGGAGCCGGAGGAGTCCTTCTACCAGATCCGTGACATAACAGAAACTCCTGGTTTGGCTGCCGTCGCCGTAGACCGTCAGGTCTTCCCCGCGCAGCGCCTGAGCGATGAAGTTGGGCACCACACGACCATCATTGAGGCGCATGCGCGGACCATAGGTGTTAAAGATGCGCACGATCCGGGTCGCGACTCCGTGGGTGCGATGATAGGCCATAGTCATGGCTTCCGCGAAGCGTTTCGCCTCATCATACACGCCACGTGGACCAATCGGGTTGACGTTCCCCCAGTAGTCTTCTTTTTGCGGATGGATAAGCGGGTCACCATAGACCTCAGAAGTCGAGGCCAACAAGAAGCGGGCGCCTTTTTCCTTGGCTAATCCCAGGGCCTTATGGGTCCCGAGCGATCCCACTTTGAGGGTTTGGATGGGGAGTTCAAGGTAGTCGATCGGGCTCGCCGGAGACGCAAAGTGTAAGATCGCATCGAGCGGGCCCTTGACGTAGATGTAGTTAGTCACATCTTGTGGGATGTACGAGAAGTGCCGATTGGGAAAGAGGTGCGCGATATTATCGGCGTTTCCGGTAATCAGGTTGTCGATGCAGATGACTTCATCGCCTTCGGCCAGGAAACGCTCACACAGATGAGAGCCGATAAATCCTGCCCCGCCGGTAATTAAGATCCGCGCCATAGCTGTCCTCTTTCCTTCTGCCGGTTGGGAGCGATACTGCGTTACTGCACGACTGGCACACGCCCGATCGGATAATACAGGAAGCCTTCCTGCTGCATGACCGCCGGTTCATACAAGTTGCGGCCGTCAAAGATAATAGGGGTTTTCATGATCGGCCGCATGCGGCTGAAGTCCGGCCGACGAAATTCGTTCCACTCGGTGACGATCAGCAACGCATCGGCGCCACTCAAGGCATCATAATTGACCCGGTGATAGGAAACCCGCTCGCCGAACAACTCGCGCGCGCGCCCCAGAGCTTCGGGATCATGGACAGCAATTTCGGCCCCCGCTTTCAATAACGCCTCCACAATCACCAGGGCTGGGGCTTCGCGCAAATCGTCGGTGCGCGGCTTAAAGGCCAGCCCCCAGATGGCGAACTTGCGACCCCGCAGGTCTGCCCCAAAACGGGCGTGCACTTTCTCCACCAAGAGATATTTCTGCCGCTCGTTGACCGCTTCAACCTCACGCAGCAGCGAGAAGTTCATCCCCGTCTCTTCGGCAGTGCGAATCATGGCGCGCACGTCTTTGGGAAAACACGAGCCGCCGTACCCCACTCCGGGAAAGAGAAAATAGTGCCCGATGCGCCGATCGAAACCGATACCACGCCGGACTTCGGCTACGTCCGCGCCCACTTTCTCACACAGGTTCGCGACCTGGTTGATAAAGGAGATACGGGTGGCAAGAAACGCATTGGCGGCGTACTTCGTCATCTCTGCGCTGCGATTGTCCATCACCAGGATCGGATTCTCCGTACGCACGAACGGCGCATAGAGCTCTTTGATTAAAGAAAGCGCGCGCTCGCTGTTGCCGCCAATCACCACGCGGTCAGGCTTCATGAAATCCTCGACCGCCGCTCCCTCTTTGAGAAACTCAGGATTCGACACGACATCAAACGGATGCACCGTATACTCCGCCATCGTTTCCCGCACCTGATCCGCAGTCCCTACCGGCACCGTGCTTTTGAGCACGATGATGCGATAGCCTGGCATAGTGCGCGCAATATCAGCCGCAGCTTGTAAGACCATGCGGACATCCGCCGACCCATCGATGTCCGAGGGGGTGCCAACGGCAATGAAGCACACCATACCTTCTTTCACTGCCGTCGCCAGATCGCTGGTAAAGCGCAAACGTCCGTCCGCCATGTTCCGCCGAATTAACTCTTCCAGACCTGGTTCGTAGATCGGCACCTTGCCACTGCGCAGGTCAGCAATCTTGCGCTCATCAATGTCCACACAGATGACATCATTGCCACTCTCGGCAAAACAGGTACCGGCAACTAACCCTACGTATCCCGTGCCAATGACACACAGATTCATGTCCCCTTCACCCCTTACTCTAGAACTTCCTTGATCCAATACGTCGGCTTTTCCTGGCTCTCGTGATAGGTACGGGCCAACATTTCCCCGATCAGCCCCAGCGTGACAAACTGCACGCCAGTGACTATCAACAGCACCCCCAGAAGTAACAACGGACGGTCAGCTAGTCTAACACCAAAGAACACCTTCTGTATACCCAACAGCAGGGTAATCGCTCCTCCGAGTAAGACCGCAAAAAGTCCACATAAACCAAACAGGTGACTCGGGCGCGTCGCATAGCTCGAGAGAAACTTGACGGTAAAGAGATCCAATATCACCCAGAGTGTTCGCATCAGACCGTATTTAGAACGACCACGCTGACGTGGGTGGTGCGCGACCGGCAGCTCGACGATCCGGGCTCCCAAATCACCCGCCAGTGCCGGGATAAAGCGGTGCATCTCGCCGTACAGTTTGAGTTCTTTAGCTATATCGCGGCGAAACGCCTTGAGCGTACAGCCATAGTCGTGCAATTTCACCTGCGTCGTCAAGGAGATCAGCCAGTTCGCGATCTGCGACGGGAGACGGCGCCAGAGCAGCGGATCTTGGCGATTGATCCGCCAGCCGCTGACCAGGTCGTAGCCTTCGTTGAGCTTTGCCACCAGCCGAGGGATATCGAGCGGATCATTCTGCAAATCGCCATCCAGCGAGATAATCACCTCACCGTGGGCGTACGCAAATCCTGCCGCCAGGGCAGCGGTCTGACCAAAATTCCGCCGGAACCGTAAGACCTTGAGACGGGGGTCGTCGGCATGCAAGCTCGCGAGAATCTGCGCGCTGCCATCGGTGCTACCATCGTCAATCATCACCACTTCGTATGTCCAGTTTGTCGAAACAAGGGCCTCATGGATGCGTTGGCAAAGCGGGCGGAGGTTGTCCGCTTCGTTATACACCGGAATAACAAGAGAAAGATCCATAGGTAGCGATTGCAGGCCAGTAGTCAGTTGTCAGTTACCAGTTGTCAGTTACCAGTTTTGCCGAAGCACCGGGAGTCGCTTGGGGCAGGAGGTTGGAGCGGGGGACTGACAACTGAATACTGGCCACTGACAACTTTTCCTCAGAATTCAGTGAGGCTGACGAACTGCCGATAGCGCCGCTCGATGTCATCGCGGGTGAGCGAGTGCAAGCGCCGCAGACTGAAGTCTTCCACGACAAACGACGCGACAATACTGCCGTACACGATGGCTTTGCGTAACCCGGCCTCGGACAGATCCCCCGACTGCGCGAGATAGCCGAGAAAGCCGCCGGCAAAGGAGTCGCCAGCGCCGGTCGGATCAAACACTTCTTCCAGAGGATAGGCCGGCACGGCAAAAATCGAATTCGCAGAGAAGAGCAGCACGCCATATTCACCACGCTTGACCAGTAACATGCGCGGTCCAGCGTCAAGAATCTTACGCGCGGCGCGCACCACGTTGCGCTCCCCGCTGAGGAGGCGCGCTTCTTCGTCGTTGATAATCAGCATATCGACTTTCTTCAGCAAGGCTTCCAACTCCGGCCGCGCGCCTTCGATCCAGTGGCTGATGGTGTCACAGGCAATGAGGCGGGGGTGAGTG
>JACQEL010000065.1 GCA_016200595.1 Deltaproteobacteria bacterium | reverse complement strand
CGGCCAGGACTCCGGCGATCTTCTTATCCGCCACCAGCACGTCGTTAGGCCACTTCACTTGTGCCTTCACCCCCTGGGCTTCAAGGGCATCGGCAACCGCTAGAGAACCGATAAGGGTGAGAAGTCGGGCTTCGCTGAGCTGAATAGGAGGATTGAGGAGAACCGAGAGGTAGAGGTTAACCCCTGGAGGGGAGAACCACGACTTGCCGATACGTCCCCGCCCCTGCGTCTGTGTATCAGCGACGACGACTGTCCCCTCAACTGCGCCGGTTTTGAGCAGTCGTGACAAGGCCGCGTTGGTCGAATCGACCTCATCCCAATAATGGACGATCTGTCCGAGTACGCGGGTCTGGGTGATGCGTTTGACAGCTTCGGCGTTCAACTGTGCCTCCATGGCTCATCCTTTCTTAGCAGTGTGGTTAGCGTGCGTCACGCTGGATACCTAATTCGTCCAGCTTGCGATAGAGGGAAGAAAGACTGAGCCCTAACAGTTCAGCCGTGCTCTTTTTGTCCCGGTTCGTCTTCTTGAGCACGGTCTCGATATGGCTCTTCTCATACGCTTGGACCGCCTCTTTGAGGTTATCGCTCAGCGAGACGACCGGCGTTCCCTCGGGCACTTCCAACCGAGGTAAGTCAACCGGCGAGATCCATTCGCCATCACCGAGGATCATAGCGCGCTCCAGCACATTATCGAGTTCGCGTACGTTGCCTTTCCAAGGGAGAGACATCAACAACTTCATAGTTGCGTTGTCAGCCCCCTTGTAGACTTTCTTCATCTCTTGGTTGTGCCGCTGCACGAGATGCTCGACCAGCGGCGGAATATCTTCCCGGCGTTCCCGCAGGGGAGGGATGTGTAACTCAATGACATTGAGCCGGTAGTAGAGGTCTTCACGAAACCGGCTCGCCTCAATCTCTTTTTTCAGGTCACGGTTCGTCGCGGCCAGGATGCGCACATCGATCTTGACCGGCGTCGTGGCTCCGACCGGCAAGACCTCTTTCTCTTCGATGGCACGGAGCAGTTTGGGCTGAAGCGTGAGCGGCATCTCCCCGATTTCGTCGAGGAAGATGGTGCCGCCGCGCGCGCGCTGAAAGAGACCTTCCTGCGTACCAATTGCTCCAGTGAAGGCCCCCTTGGTGTGACCGAAGAGCTGGCTTTCCAACAGTGCCTCGGGAATGGCACTGCAGTTGATCGGCAGGAAAACATGCTCCTTCTGCAAACTATGATTATGGATCAAGCGGGCCACGACTTCCTTGCCGACTCCGCTCTCGCCCGTGATTAACACGGTGGCGTTGGTCGGCGCGACCTTCTTCAGCAGCTCGAAGATCTCCTTCATCGCCAGGCTGCGACCCACCATGTGGTCAAAGTCGAAGTGGCGGGAGACCTCACGGCGCAGAAGTTGAACCTCCCAGGCCTGGCGCTTGTGCTCCAACAAACGGCGCACTTTGTGGAGGAGGTCGTCGAGCAGCAGAGGTTTCAGGAGATAGTCCTGGGCCCCGAGGCGTAACGCTTCGACCACAGTTTCAACCGAGGCGTAAGCGGTCATCAAGACGACCATGGTTTGCGGGTAGAGCTCGCGGACTTTCTGAAGCACTGCCAATCCATCGACGCCTGGCATGCGCAAGTCGGATAAGATCAAGTCTACGTCGAACTGCTCCAAGAGCTGCAGCGCGGCTTGGCCGTCGGCAGCCTCGTAGACCTGATAGCCTTCCTCTCGCAGGAACTCGGCTACGCTTTGGCGGGCCAGGGCTTCGTCGTCGGCAACGACAATCGTCCCGAGCATAGTCATGAGGCCATCCTCCACTTAATTTAATGCGTACTCAGGACAGTATAGCCTTTGTTTTGTAAGGCTGCCGAGGCCGTTGCCGCATCGACGCCTCGTAGGCGTACATAGAAAACGGACTGTTCACTCCACGGTTCCCGATAGGTGCCTACCCCTAACACTTCTCCACCAATCTCGTTAATGATGGCAGCCGCCGTGGCTAAGTCGCCGCCTTTCTCCGTCTGTAACAGGTCGATGCGCACGCTCTCAGGCGCCGACGCGCCGGTCATTTCCAGGAAGGCGTGCAGAACGTCGCTCGTAGTAATGATGCCGACGACCTTACCGTTTTCGAGAACGGGTAATCCGCTAATCTGGTGTTTGAGCATCAATTGCACCGCTTCCTCGACTGTCGTTTGCGGAGAAACACTCAACGGGGTCTCGGTCATAGCCGCCCCCACTCGTGTGCGTTCTTCGACGCCGACATGACGGCGGATGTCGCGGTCCGTGAGGATACCGACTAGTACCCCGTCTTGCACGACGGGAACACGGCGAAAATGACCAGCAGTCATTTTTTCCTGAGCGGTGGCCAAGGTGTCTTGTGGGCTGACGGTCACGGGGGGTTGAGTCATGCGGTGGCGAACTACCATAGAACCTCCTCTGCTTGTGGCTGCTAAATCAGGATTCAGGACATGGGTACACTTTACAACGTAGCCCTTCAGGAGTGTCATTCTGAGCGTAGCGAAGAATCTCATGCTGAGACCCTTCGTTGCACTCAGGGTGACAACTCTCGTGTGCCAATCTCATGCCGCCTGGTTTAGATAGCATAAGCAATGCCGAGCGCAGAGGCTGAAAAATACGGCAGAGATGCTCGCTTTTTCTCGTTTTTGGGAAAAGTGAGCTGGTCTGTCGCAGGAATGGGAATACGCATGCTCGGCGCAGAGGAAGTTTTTTTGACCAGACCGATCTCATTGCCGCGGTTCGGTATATCCGGATACTTGCTGTTTCTGCATCAGACCGTGTGGGCGACGCCTCATCGTAGCAGTACTCGAATCGAAGATTGTTATTCTGCTGGCGGTTGGGGTTCTGGTTGCTCTTCTCCCTCAGACATCTCTCTGGCGATCCGCTGTCCTTCAGCTACATCAACGCGCGCTAACAGCCAGCCTCCCACAATAAAGAAAACAAGGATAATAAGGAGAGCCTTGCGGCTCGATCCAGTGAGCATGATCGTGCCGGCAAAGATCGCCGGTCCAAAGATGCCGGCGATCTTCTCACAGACGGCGAAGAAGGCGAAGAATTCTGCTGAGCGAGTCGGTGGAAGCATGCTGGCAAAGAGAGAACGACTGAGCGCCTGACTCCCTCCTTGGACGGTCCCCACCAGGAGCGCCAAAATATAGAAATGCCACGCAGTCTGCATATAGTAGCCAACCAGACTCACCGCGCCGTACACTGCCAGGGCAAGAAAAATCGCCGCTTTTGTTCCTATCCGCTCAGCCAGACTCCCGAAGAGAAACGAGCAGGGGAGGCCGACAAACTGGACGAGTAAGATGGCCGTGATCAGGGCACCCTGCGGGATACCGATCTCTGTGCCATAGATTGTGGCCATGCGAATGATCGTGCTGATGCCATCATTGTAGAATAAAAAAGCGGCGAGGAAGATAAAGGCTTGCCGGTAAACACGCAACGCCTTGAGGGTGCCTCCCAGTCGCGTCAAGGTAACGTGCAGCAGAGGCTCTCCCTGCTGCGCGTTTTCGGCTCGTTGTCTGCGTGGCTCTGGCACGTGTCGGAAGAGCGGGAGAGAAAACACCAACCACCACGCGGCGACGCTCAGAAAAGAAAGCCGGGCTGCCGCCGCGGCATCGGCGAGGCCAACAAATTCCGGATATTGGATCCAGGCCAGGTTGAGCGCGAGTAGCAGGCCGCCACTAAGGTAACCAAGAGCGTACCCTGCAGTTGAAATCCGATCTAGTTCTTCGGGGCTGGCGATATGTGGAAGCAGGGCATCATAGAAAATCAAACTACCAGCCGCACCCATGTCGGCCACGACGAAGAGTAGGGCAGCGAATATCCACTCCCCCTGCTGGATGAATGCCATACCAGCAGTTCCACAGACTCCCAGTGCGAGGAAGACGGCTAATAGTTTTTTCTTGATCGCCGCGTAATCGGCGACGACACATAAAATGGGGGCCGCGATGGCAATGAGGGTAAGGGCAATCGTGGTCGCGGTCGCGAACCGCGCGGTCGCCACGGCTGGGGGTAGGTGGGCAGCGGCAACGGAGCTGAAGTAGATGGGGAAGATGGTGGCAACGACCGTGGTGAAGAAGGCTGAATTGGCCCAATCGTACAATGCCCAGGCGCGCACTTCGGGCCGACCGAGCCCGACGTGGCTGAGCCAATGATAAGCTCTAGCTGCGAGGATATCACGTATATAGGAGGGGGAGGCCATGAGAGGTGCCCTCAGGAGGCCCGCTGCATTTCTGCCTGCCCTCCTTGACCGCGGCAGTCAGATTAGCGAAATTCTCAGCAGTTGACTGTTCCGCTCGCATAGCACCAGAGGAGTAGAGCATGGCTGATCCGAGGCAACCAAGAACGACCTTAGCACTCATGCGGGAGATGGGATTGACCGAAGAAGTGGTGGCACGGCGTAAAGCCTTCCTCGAGTTTGGCGCTGAGGACGTTGAGCGGCTGCGAGGGTTGCACGACTTGGCCGCCCAGTATGCCGATGGGGTGATTGAGGATTTTTACTCGCATCTCCTCTCTTTCGAGGAAACCCAGAAATTCTTTACCGATCCCGCTATTCTCGCTCGGGTGAAAGCCGCGCAAAAGCAGTATTTCCTGGAACTGACGCAAGGGCAGTACGATGCCCCCTACGTAGAAGATCGGCTCCGTATCGGTGTGGCCCACGAGCGTATCAACTTACCCATTGAGTTGTACCTCGGCGCCTATAATTTTTATCTGCGGACCGTGATGCTGCGCCTGGTCGAGGGATATAAGAATAATCCCGAACAATCAACGGCAACGCTCGGCTCTTTGCTGAAATTAGTCTTCTTAGACATGGGATTAGCCACCGAGACTTACCTCTTCCGACGTGAGCGTACCATTCGCGAGCAGCAGGAGGCCATCCGTGAAATTTCCACGCCAGTCCTGCCGTTGCGCGAGCGCTTGCTGCTCTTGCCGATCATCGGGGCAATTGATCCTCCGCGTGCGCAGCAGATCACCACCCAACTCTTGCAAAGTATTCGCGCTCATCGGGCGAAAGTCGTGGTGATGGATATCACCGGGGTCCCGACCGTAGATTCGGCCATTGCCAATCATCTCATTCAGACTGTCCAGGCGGCGCGCCTCATGGGGGCCACGGTCATTGTCTCAGGGCTTTCACCGGAGGTGGCCCATGCGTTGGTCCGCATCGGCGTTGATCTGAGTGCGGTCAACACGGTCGGGACGCTGCAAGATGGTATTGAAGCTGCCGAACAGCTCCTGGGCTATATTGTCAGCAAGGCGGGGGATACAGGCACGAGCCATAACCCCGCAGGGTCGTAAGGCATGCGTGTCCCGATTCTTAAACAGGGCAGCTACCTCATTGCTTCGATTCAAGACGCCTTGAGCGATGAGGATTTGGCGCAATTGCAACAGGAGTTGGTGGCCCGTGTCGGACAAGCTCGGACCCGTGGCGTCATCATCGATGTTACTGCACTTGATGTGATGGACTCTTTTGCCTGTCGCACTCTGCGGGACCTTGCGCATACGATCACGTTGCGCGGGGCGGAGACCGTGATTGTCGGTATCCAACCTGACGTGGCCTTTGCCTTGGTGCGCCTGGGCCTATCATTGTCAGGAGCACAAACGGCGCTGGACTTGGAGGATGGACTCGCGCTCTTGGACCAGCACCTGCAGCGGGGGAACACACGTGGTCGGTGAAAGCCGAGTACCGATCAAGCAGGGTGGGGATATTATCACCGCCCGCCAACAGGGACGCGCACTCGCGGCGCAATTGGGCTTCTCTAGCGCTGATCAGACCTTGATAGCCACAGCGATTTCTGAGATGGCGCGCAATATTCTGGTGTATGCCAAGGTGGGAGAGATCATCGTGCGCCCGGAGCACAATGGCAAAGCGGGCATCACCATCATTGCCCATGATGCCGGACCAGGGATTCCTGACATTAACCGCGCCATGCAGAATGGCTATTCGACTTCGGGTAGTCTGGGGGTGGGACTCCCGGGAACGAAACGGATCATGGACGAGTTCCTGATCGTCTCGGAGGTGGGGAAAGGCACGACGGTGACCATGAAGAAGTGGAAAACCTAATATGGACGCTGCCCGCTCTGAGTCTTGGTTGCGTTGGAGCGTTGCCGCTCGCCCGCTGGCGCGCCAGAGTGTATCTGGAGATGTGCCGCTGGTTGCCCCATTTTTCGGGGGAGTGCTGGTCGCCGTTGTTGATGGCTTGGGACATGGAGAAGAGGCGGTCACTGCCGCTCAGCGCGCGATCACCACGCTAACAGCGAATGCTCAGGAATCGGTTGTCTTCCTCTTGCAGTGTTGCCATGAAGAGTTGAAAGGCACGCGTGGCGCGGTCATGAGTCTGGCGTCATTTCAGGTGCACGATGGTCTCATGACCTGGGTTGGCGTCGGTGATGTTGAGGGCGTGTTGCTCCGCGGATCTCTGGAGACTGGCTCGGCGCGGGAAATTCTGCTTCTACGGGGCGGGGTAGTCGGCTATCAACTCCCACTCGTGCGTGCTACGACGCTGCCGGTGAGGCCAGGGGATATGCTGATTTTTGCGACTGATGGCATTCGCAGCGATTTTGTGCAGGAGCCATTGTTACGGAATCCCTTGATCCGGGTGGCCCAGGATGGACCACAACAGCTGGCTGACCACATTCTTAGGCAATATGGAAAAACTACGGATGACGCGCTGGTCCTCGTCGCACGCTATCTCGGAGACAGCCTATGAGTGACTCTCGTCGCTCCCTCACGGAAAAACTAATGGCCGTGCTGCAGGAGCGTATAGCTGGTGGTGGTGAAGCTGCGCTGCTGCATGCCTATGACCTGGGACGAGGTGCTGTGCGCGATCGCCTTAACGTCTTGGAGATGCTGGCTATGCAACAGGATGCTTTCGTGGCCATGCTCCTGCAGCAGCTCGGTACTGATGAGGGCGCTCGTCTCACCCAGGCCGCAGCCGACGTCTTTGCCGAGAGTCTCGCGCCGTTTGAACTCGCGCGGCGCAGCTCACAGGAAGGGACCGCCTTATTGCGCCACCTGAATGAAGAACTCGAGCGACAGGTGGCTGAGCGCACCGATGAACTGCAACGGCAGCGAGACTTCGCTGAAAGTCTGATTGAGACGGCTCGGGCCATTGTGCTGGTGCTGGACCTGGACGGAAAGATTCTCCGCTTTAATCCCTATATGGAGGAACTCTGCGGCTACCGCCTGGCCGAGGTACAGGGGAAGAGCTGGTTTTCGACGTTCATCCCAGAGCGTGCCCGCGGCCGTGTGCAAGAAATGTTCTCCGAGGCTCTACACGGCTCGCAGACCTACTATGGTATTAACGCCATTGTTACCCGTGGCGGACCTGAGCGTGAGATCGAGTGGGCTTCGACCACGCTCAAAGATACCACTGGTAATGTGATTGGTTTGCTTTGTATTGGACAAGACATTACCGAACGTAAACGGGCGCAAACCTTGCTGCACAATCTCATCCAGACCGCCCAGGACGCCATCGTCTCTATCGATCGTGAAGGCCGCATCGAGTTATTCAATCCGGCAGCGGAGCAGATCTTTGGCTACAGCCGTGATGAAGTTGTCGGACAGAATGTGAATATGCTTATGCCTGAGCCCTACGCGAGCGAGCACGGTGACTACCTTATGAGCACGCAACGAACCGGTGAACTCCGCGCGGTCGGTCGAACTCGCGTCATAGCCGCCCGCCGCCAGAGTGGGGAAATCTTCCCGATCGAGCTTTCGCTAGCGAGAATCGCCATTGGCGACGAAGTGACCTACGGCGCATTTATTCGCGACATTTCTGAGAAGGTCAGACTCCAGGAACAGTTACTTGAGCGCGAACGTCTGGCCGCTATTGGCACGACTGCCGCGACCTTCGCGCACGAGGTCGGCAACCCGCTCAACAGCATGTACATGGCTGCCCAGCTCTTAGAGCGGCGTCTCGCTAAACAGCAAAGTGAAATTGATGAGAAAGCTCTGGCATCCTTACGCAATTTAATGGGCGAAATCAAACGGCTTGTTGCTCTCTTGGATGAGTTCCGTACCCTCGCCCGTCGTCAAAAGGTCAACCTACAAGCGGTCTCGTTGGCTGCAGTGGTGGGAGATGTCCTAGCCGCCGAATCCTTGTCCTACAGAGCCCAAGGCATTACGGTTGAGCAGTCATTTCCTCAGGATCTGCCGCGCGTGCGGGTAGATATTGAGAAGATGAAGCAGGTTGTGTTGAACCTGTGTAAGAACGCCGTAGAGGCCATGCCGGAGGGGGGAAAGCTCACCCTCAGTGCGGCCAATTCTGGAGAGCAGGTACGCCTGGAGATCAGCGACACAGGCGGCGGTATTCCGGCAGGAGTCGATATTTTTGAACCATTCATCACCACCAAACCGAAGGGCACCGGCTTGGGATTAACCATCGTCCGGCAGATCATTGCAGCTCATAACGGAACACTGACCTATCACAGCACTCCGGGACAGGGGACCACGTTTACCGTCACCCTCCCGGTTCCTCTGCGAGATGAAACCTGAAGGAGCAACAGATTCGCAAAAAAAGGAAAATGGCAGGACGAATCTCTTCTTTTTGAGAAAGAATGCTCCTTCTGAGAAATTTACCCTTGTGACCTGAAAATAAACAAATAAGGTAACTTGCTGGTGAAGTGGGAGAGCGTCTACCTGCTGAATGTTCCTCTCGGAGTGGTATGCTGCTATGGTACGGGAATTGCTTGTCTTGTTGCGGAGAGCGTATACAGCATATGAAGAGCGGCGCAAGTAAGAAAGGAACACGACAGCGATACCTCGACTGGGGAGTATTGTGTTTCCTAACTGTCCATACGCTCAGTCTGTGTACGTTGAATCCTGCGGTTCATGCCGAGACTTTACACCACGCTGCGCATGGCCAGCGGGTCACCGCCGGGCATTGTGCGCCACGGTCCAGTGCTGCGCACACTACCGCCTCCCATGCTGCTCCGTTGCCGAACACCCCCGAGCCACTGTGTTGTCAGCTGAGAGGTACAGACAACAAAATCCTCTTCTCTTCTCCACACCTAATCACCGCTTTCCGATATGTTCTCACCGGTCTCGTCACGCCCGAGGATAGAGGCTCGGGGCATTTCCCATACTTGCCGCAGATGCAGGTCCGGCGTTGTTCGCACGCGCCGCCGTATCTCTTGCATTGTGCGCTGTTGATCTGAATTATTCCCTACCCGAAGTGTGAATCTGCGTAGATTAGTGTCTGCTGCGCTGGGTGCAGGTGTGCCTGCAAAACATACTTATGACAGGAAATCTAGCGATGAAGATAGGGAAAAGGTAACTACTCAGCCCTTTTCGTCCCGTAGGGACGGTTGATGGTAGGCAGGTCGTTTACGGCCTGTATCCGAGAGCGCGGCATTCATCGCGTCGCGGCGCGACGCGAGGGTTGTGACGTTCCTCCTCAACCGGCCTTGAAAGGCCGGCCTACCTTCAGCCGCCGCTCTGCGGCTGAGTAGTGACCATTTTTCACTCTTCACTCTT
>JACQEL010000936.1 GCA_016200595.1 Deltaproteobacteria bacterium | reverse complement strand
ACCGCCGGTCCCGTTCATTGAGAAGCGGCACCAGATCGGAAAATCGCTGTCGAATAACCGTGTCTATGCTCTCTCGTCGCATAGACACGCTTTACTTGATCCAACACCGAGTTGTTACGGTTATTTATGGACAATTCCTAGGCCGGTTGGAAGAGGCCCGGGCTGAGGTGGCAGAAATGCTGCGGCTCAATCCCAATTGGTCCCTAGAGGTTGGGAGGCAGAATGTCCCTTTCAAAGACCCCGCAGTCTTAGAGCGTCGTCTTGCCGCCTTGCGTAAGGCGGGAATGCAATGAGTGGTGAGTAATAAGTGATAAATAATCCATAGTTTGCCGTCGGGTCGGCCCTGGGAGTACAACCATCTCGGCTGCCTCTCAAAGCGGGCGGGACGCCCGCGCTCCCAGGATAAGACAGTGCGCTTCAGCCTTGCTCTACCAGATAACGCTCAATCGCCTGCTCCAGCTCCGCAGCGACGAAACCGAAAGGTCCGGGCGCGCCGCGATAGGCGATGCGTCCGTCGCGTCCCACAAGGTAGAGGCGATCCGGTAAGGCGTAATACTGCAGATCCGTCGAGTTGTCCAAAGTATCAATCAGTGTGGGGATGGAGAGATCGAGCCGCAGGGCACAGACGCCAGCAATCTCGGTACGTTCGGCAAGGGTTGTGGGCTGCTTGTAGAGCACGTCGTCCCGCTCGTTGCTCTCAACTTGCCAGCCATCGGTGGGGTGCGCCTCACGAATGTAAATGACGAAAAACTCGACCTGATCGCCAAAGCGGCGGTGCAAGGCTTCGAGCTGCCCAGCCTGGGCGCGAAAGGGCGGTCAGGTGTAGCTGCCAAAAATGAGGGCGACTGGCTTATGGTGGCGAAACGAGGAGAGCCGCACACGCTCGGTACTATCGAGTCGCGGTAGCTCAAAATCCGGCGCCTCATCACCCACTGCCGGAGCATGGGTCTCGCGTTGGGCAATGAACTGCATCATTGCTGCCCGCTGCTCCGGTGCCATGCTGGCGGTAAACGCTTGCAGCCGTTGCCAGTCGGTGGGGGAAAGACGTTCTTTCAACATCTCTTGAAAAGTCATGGTATCCTCCTCGATTTTGGAAGGTAGCACACTGCTGATTCGTCGCCAGGCCCTGTTGAAGAGAGGGTCTGGCTTACAGCAGTTTTCAGTCGGCTGTGCCCCCTCCCGCTGGGAGCGCGGGCGTCCCGCCCGCTTTGAAGAGCGACCAAGATGGTCGCGCTCCCAGGACGCATCCAACTGCAAATTGCTTTAGGCGAATGTGGTGAACTCATTGTCGCAGATTCAAACCTTTTACGACTAGGGCTGCACCAACCAGGCCGGCTGCGAGCGTTAATCCCTGTAGCCATAAACCCCATTGGGCAGGGTATATATCCGGTTGGCGTGGACCTGTGATGCCAGGAATACTTGGCAGATCGCCGTCGCCGCCCCCGACCTTGAGCTGCGCTTTCATCCCCTTCTCCGTATGCTGCGCAACATCGCAGTGCACGAGATAAGTCTTCTTCGCGCTCGGCACGATAAACGTTCCGGTCTTACGTCCGGGGCCGTTCACTTCTATGTGAAACATCCCTTCTGGATAAATGTATCTGGGCAGCCCATGGAGCATCCATTGGTGACGGACGTTATCTTCGTTGACGAGTGTGACCGTGACCTTCGTGCAGGGTTCCACCTGCCATTCCCGCTGGTCATAGGTAAACATTACCCCGTTGAACTGCTGGGCGTATTTCTTCCCGGCGTGCACGGTGATCTCTTGCGTCCCCGCAATGGTCGTACAATCTCTGGGCAGGCGATCCAGGTTTTCGTTCATGACCATGCCTTCCATGTCCATGCGCATGTCGTCATGGGCATGTTCCATATGGTGGTGCATCTCGGTATCTGGAGGAGGAGTTTGAGCCACGCCCCGCTCCGCGAAGACCAGTACGGATGCGAGGAAGAGAAGCAGAGGCCACAGCATCTACGTTCCTCTCGTACTTTTGCTAAGAGAGCGAACCAGCACAGCCAGACCTCCCAATAACACCCCAACGAGGAACCCTAGCAACACGGCGCGGCCTACTCGTGGGGTGCGAGCGCCGGCTTCTCCCAGCATTCCCGTTTCGTCATAGGTGGCCCACACTGGCACCTCACGTCGGTAATACTGGGGAGTGAAAAACGGTGCCCAATCTATGCCCTGGATTTTAGGCCAGCCGTTATCATTGAGATACGATCGGTACACAATCGCAGTAGTACTGCCCCCGGGATGAATACCGTCCGTGGTAAAGGCCCGCTCCTTGTGGTCGTGCAACATCCACACCCCTTCCCCGGAGCTGTGCAGGCCATCGTTCACCGTGGTCAATTCTAAATCAACCCGCTGCGCCATACTCAGCCAGACAACATCCCGAGTGATTTGGGCCAGAGGATTCTGTTCGATGCCGTCGTAGTGAGTGATCTTTACCGTATGGCCATGCGGGTGTAACGAGAGCCCTTCTTCACCACCAGCCAGTACCCGCAGCTTGACCTTCTCATTGGGTTCCACCACAATCAGTGACTCGCGGAAGGTGTAAGGAAATGACCGGCCATTGAGCAGGAAGTAATTGGCCTTGCGGTTGATAATGTTGTACTGCCGGTTCATGGCTTTTTCGGTCAAGCGTGGGTCGTTCGATGTTTTGATGATGTCGTTCAGTCGGCTGTCTATATCCTGAAAATGCAAATCATACTCACGCGCATATTTCTCCCGAACAGCGACGGAGGGATGGCGGACGTGACCTGCTCCGATATTCAAAGTTTGCACCCAGTTGTTCGGGCGATTCTCTTCAACGATGAACATGCCTTGTAGCCCCATATGGATATGAGCCTGCGGCTGGACATGGCAGTGGTAAAAAAACGTGCCCGGTTGCCGGGGAGCCATCTCGAACGTCCGGCTTTTGCCTGGCATCACTTCGCCGTGTCCGGTGTGAAAACCGGGATTATCAAATTGAGAAAACTCATACGTGCGGCTTTCGCCTGGCATCACTGGCAGTTCGCTGGTCTCCGGCACTCCGTCGTTGCCCTGATTCTCGTGATGGGCATAGGGATGATCGACTCCGTGAAAGTGAATGGTATGGGGGAAATAGTGGGTGTTTTCTAAGGTAATCTGTACAGTGTCGCCCTGCTCAACGCGAATAACGGGTGAAGGCACACGCAGCAGTTCGTTGGCTTCGAGACTGTCGGCGTTTTTAGTGGCCATCCCGGACGTTTTCGGCGCGAAAACCCAAAACCCGGGCTGAATCCCGGGAGCGATAAAGTATGCAGGTATGAGATCAGACATATCTGGTGATTTGCCATTCAGCTCGACTACTTCCAGCTTGATGTGGATGACATCCGGATCGCCATCGCCATCCCGATCCTCTCCGATAACGACCGCGTCAGGAGCCAGACCTGATTTCATCAGGGTGTCCATGGACACGTTGTTAGTCCCCTTGACGAAGGCCGCCACTGCCCAGGGATTGTCAGGGTTGCAGGCTAAGGATTCTTCTATGGTGACACCGTCGATAACCTGGCGCTTGCGCCAATCTGGATGCTCGTCCGGGCAAAATGGTTCTGCTTGACCGAGGTCTATTTTTTTACTGGCCGGGGGCTTTTCGTAAGCGGATTCACCAAACAAGGAGTAGTAATAGGGCTGAAGCTGTGCGGGAAGCCACGCAGGAGGAACCAGTAGTAGGGCAGCCCCCAGCAGGATAACCAGGGCGAGTAACGTCAGGACGCGGTACGAGCGCATTTTCGCGGTCTGTGCCGACGATCTCAGTCCAGCCACCAACGGCTCATGTCCAACTCGACCGCTGCGAATGGTTCCGCGTGCACCGATTCCGCACCGCCATGCGTACTAGCAACGACCCATTGTTGTCCCTCTAAGCGGTACACTTCTAACGTACGGAGGAGGGGATCAACAAGCCACAGATGGCTGACTTGCTCGCGGGCATAGATCGGCATTTTTCGCACCCGATCGAGCCGTCCGGTAGAGGGGGATACAACTTCACATACCCAGTCTGGGGCTTGCTCACAGTACGCAACATTCTCAAGAAGAGGCATTCGTTCCCGTCGCCAGCCGGCAAGGTCTGGCACCAGGATGTCCGGTCCTAGATGCAACTCAGGTTCGAAGAGAATCCACCAACCACCAGGACCGCCAGGACTACCTGGACGCCGATCGAAAGGACTAAGGTCCTGTCCTATGACAACGGTGGCGCGTGCATGAGGAAAGGCAGGCCGGGGGGATGTGATGAGTTCTCCGGCGACGATCTCTGCAATTAAGAGGTCAGAGACTTGCAGCAAGTCTTCGTAGGTAGCTCTGCGCCGTGCAGGATCCATACCAGTGACCCTAGCATGGTCAGTGTTGCTGTGAAAGGAGTTTCCGGCAGTGTCGAGCGCCCTAATGAGTGAAAGACCCTATTCTCCGCGCTACTTGGCCCCTAATTGTTTCGGCCAAAGATGTGTGCCAGAGTTGGT
>JACQEL010000064.1 GCA_016200595.1 Deltaproteobacteria bacterium | reverse complement strand
GAGCCAGTCGGCGTTCATCTGTTCTGGTGGGAAATCTCCGCCCCGGCGTCAGTGGCGGTATTTGTGGCCTTTGCTGCTGGGATACTCGTAGGCTCGCTGTTGTTCTGGACCGATCAACGACGGGCCCGCAAACGTCAGCCACCGACGCCGCCCACGACAACTGCACTCGCAAAGACCCAGAAGAATTGGTGGTGGTAAGCCAGGAAAGGAATGATCTGTGGAGGAGCATCTGCGCGTACTATTTGTGACTGCCGAAGTGACCCCTTTTGCCCGTACCGGTGGTCTTGGTGACATGACCGGAGCCCTGGCTCAGGTATTAACTGAGCTCGGGCACGACGTACGCCTGGTCATGCCGCTATATCAAGCGGTGCGTGACGGGGGGTGGTCTTTGACCGAGGTCGTGGGCGATCTCTCAGTCCCCTTAGTCACCGGTCGCAGAACGGCGCGGGTGTGGCAGGGGTCTTTTCCTGGACGCGAGGGACTGCCGGACGTACCTGTCTATTTTATCGAACAGGCTGACTATTTTGCTCGTCCGGGCCTCTATGGTAATGCGACCGGTGATTATCCCGACAACGCGCAGCGCTTTATTTTCTTCTGTCGTGCCGCTTTGGCGCTGGCGGAGCGCCTCACCTGGTTTCCGCACGTCTTTCACTGCCACGATTGGCACACAGCGTTAGTGCCCGCCTTTCTCCGTTTTCTTCCCGGGTTGGACGCTCGGGTCTCGGCCGCGGCGACGCTGTTCACCATCCACAACCTGGCGTACCAAGGGTGGTTTCCCGCCTGGGTGTTTGGCATCACCGGCTTGCCCTTATCGCTCTTTCAAGTGGCTGGAGTGGAGTTCTTCGGTCTGATGAATTTCATGAAGGCGGGGTTGTCCTATGCCGAGCAGCTTTCGACGGTCAGTCCGACCTATGCGGAAGAAATTTGTACGCCGGAGTTCGGCTTCGGACTGGATGGGCTCTTACGCGAACGCCGTGAGGTGCTGACCGGTATTCTGAACGGCGTTGATTATCAAGGGTGGAACCCGGAGACTGATCCGGTGCTGCCGGCGCACTATAGCGTCACGGATCTCAGTAGCAAGGCGGTGTGCAAGCGTGCGCTGCTCCGCACCTACGAGATGCCCGAGGATCTGGAGACGCCGCTGGTGAGTTTGATTTCGCGCTTCGTTGAGCAAAAGGGCGTGGATGTAGTGGCTGATGCTATCGATCCGCTGCTCACGCTTGGTCTGCGCCTGGTAGTCTTGGGTTCGGGTGAGGCACGGTATGAGCGGCGCTTCACCGATTTAGGACGGCGCTATCCCCAACAGGTGGGCGTGCGGCTGGGCTTCAATGATACCTTGGCTCATCAAATCCAAGGTGGGAGCGATTGCTTGCTGATGCCCTCCCGCTACGAGCCGTGTGGGTTAACCCAACTGTACAGCTTGCGGTATGGCACTATCCCAATCGTGCGGGCGACTGGCGGCCTGAGGGATACGGTCATGCCCTTTGACTCCGCGAGCGGCCAGGGGACGGGCTTTGTGTTCCAAGAGCCCAGAGCCGAGGCCTTGGTTGAGGCAGTGCGCGCATCGCAACGGGTATTTGCTGATCGGCAGCCATGGCAGCGCTTGATGCGGAACGCCATGATTCAGGACTTTTCTTGGGAGCGGTCGGCCGCCCGTTATGAAGATCTCTACCGTCGAGCTCTGGCCACCCGTTGAGATAAATTTGCCCCTCAGGCCCTTAGTCGCGGCTAGGTAGAGGTGCAATTTCAGTCGCCAGAAGCCAGCATGGGGTTGTCATTCTGAGGCTCCTTCGACTCCGCTCAGGATAAATTCCGGCCGAAGAATCTCATGAAACGCCAGACGGATGGCGAGATTCTTCGCCTCCGCGCTGCTCCGGCTCAGCATGACAGGTGCTCCTCATTTGCGTACAAATTGCACTGCTACTGCTGGTTAAGGCCGTTTGTCTGCGTTGTTGCTCTCTGCTAGAACAAAGACTATGGGTTCAGCGACCGTAGGCTCATTCGCTTTGGTCCTCCATGCACACCAGCCTTTTGTCCTGGGATATAGCCGCTGGCCGCACGGGAGTGATTGGTTGTGCGAAGCGGTCGTCGAATGTTATCTGCCGCTGTTACACACGCTCCGGACTCTGACTGAGCGCGGCTTCTCTCCACAATTGACGCTGAGCCTCTCGCCGGTTTTGTGCGAACAACTTGCCAGTCCGTTGTTACAGGAGGAACTGCAAGTTTTTCTCGATGCGCGCCTACACGCGTGTGCTGAGGATGGTGCGCATTTTCGTCTCACCCATCAGGACGAACTGGCGGCGCTGACCGACTATTGGGGCAGGTTTTACCATGAGGCCCTTGATCTTCTGCACGCTCTTGGGGGTAATGTCCTGGGCGCTTTCCGCGAACTGAGGGAGCAAGGGCAACTCGAGATCGTCACCAGTGCCGCGACACATGGGTACTTGCCGCTCCTGAGCCGCGACGAGAGTGTACACTTACAGTTACGCCTGGCCGTGCTGACGCATGAGGCTTACTTTGGTGATCGACCTCGCGGGGTCTGGTTGCCAGAGTGCGCCTATCGCCCGCGGTATCATTGGCTCCCGCCGGTCGGACCGAATCGTCAACAATACCGCACCTTGCGTCACGGGCTGGAGGAATGTCTGGCTGAATATGGACTGCAGTTTTTCTTCGCTGACAGTCAGTTCGTGGCGGGAGGGCGGGCGCTGCCGCCCTACAACGATTACTTCCCCCAACTCGCGAACCTCCGGGAGACCACGCGCGCGGGGTGGCCGCAGCGAGCCGATACTTCTCTTCGGGAAATCTACCGCGTGGTGTCTCACGGGGGCACAGGAGAAGCTGCCGTATTTTTCCGCGATCCTGAGAGCGCCCAACAAGTATGGAGCCGTGAGCGCGGCTACCCTGGGGACCCCTGGTATCTGGATTTTTATAAACAACACTTGCCTGGTGGACTGCATCTCTGGCGGGTAAGCGATAAAGGCGATTTTGCTATCAAGGCCCTTTACGTGCCCGAGCGGGCACGGGAACGAGCCCAGGAACATGCCCGCCATTTTGCGACGCTGATGACCGGAGTCCTCCAGCGCCAGCAAACTCAGGGAACCCCTGGGGTAGTCTGTGCGCCGTATGATGCTGAACTCCTTGGTCATTGGTGGCATGAAGGACCACAATGGCTTGGCTTCCTTTACCCCGAACTGGTCCGACAGGGGATCGAAACCGTGCAGTGTAGTGCCTACCTCGCTCAGCATCCGCCGCAAAAGACCGTCACCCTGCCTGAAGGGTCCTGGGGAGAAGGTGGAGACCATCGTACCTGGCTGAATGATGATACGGCGTGGACCTGGGAGCGCCTCTACGACAGCGAGAATCAATTCTGGACACTCGTACATGACTGTCCAAATGTGCCGCAGAGTCCCCTCAACCGCGTGCTTTGCCAGGCGGCTCGCGAGTTACTCCTCATGCAAGCTTCGGATTGGCAGTTCCTCATTACCAGTTGGACCGCGCGCGATTATGCTGAGCAGCGGTTCACCACCCATTACTCAGACTTTAAACGTCTGTTGCAAATCGCTCAGCGCGTGCGCGAGCAGGGGCATTTAGAACAGGATGATTGGATGTATCTGGCGAGTAAAGAACAGCAGGATTTTCTGTTCGCCAAAATGGAGCAGGTGCTCTTCGAGTAACTAAGAGTGATTTTATGCGTCAACCCCGCATTCTCGGTATGATTCTGGCAGGAGGACGAGGAGACCGCCTGTTCCCGCTCACCAAGGCGCGCAGCAAACCGGCGGTCCCGTTTGCCGGGAAACATCGCATCGTCGACTTCGTGCTCTCCAATTTTATTAATTCGGCTATCTACGCCGTGTACGTACTGGTCCAGTATAAGTCGCAGTCGTTGATCGAGCACCTGCGGTCCACCTGGCGCTGGCGGATTGGTGGTGGTCTCACTGGCACGTTCATTACCACGGTTCCGCCGCAGCAGCGCTGGGGAGAGAGTTGGTATCAAGGGACAGCGGACGCGGTCTATCAGAATCTCAACTTGATCCGCGACTTCCGCCCCACACTGGTGGCGGTGTTTGGCGCCGACCACATCTACCGCATGGACCTCAACCAGATGGTGGCTTTCCATCTGGAAAACAATGCGGAAATCACCGTAGCGGCGCTGCCGGTGCCGATCGCTGAGGCCAGCAGTTTTGGTGTCATCGCCGTGGACGACGACCAACGCATTATTGGCTTTGAAGAGAAACCGAAAAATCCCCCATCGATGCCTGGGAATCCTACGCTGGCCTATTCGTCCATGGGCAACTATCTCTTTAACGCCGAACTCTTGATGGAGTCCTTACTGGAAGACTCCCGCCGCAGCACCGAGCATGATTTTGGTCGCACGATTATTCCGGAACTTTTTCCTCGGCAGCGTATTGGCGCGATGTCGGGACGTTGCGGACATATTGGGAAGCGCACCTAGATCTCTTAGGATCAACACCAGCATTTGATCTGCAGAACACGGAGTGGCCGATCTTCGGTTCGGTGTACGATGGTCCGCCGGCCCACGTGGTTGCCGGCGAGGTGAGTGATTCGCTGATTGGTGAGGGCTGCCGACTCGAGGGGGGGCGAGTCGTGCGCTCGGTCCTGGGCCGTGGCGTACGGATCGGCAAGGGAGCGGAGGTTGTGGAGTCGGTCATTATGGACTATGCCGAAATCGGCGCTGGGGTCAAACTGCACGAAGTCATCGTGGACCGCTTCAACGTGATTCCGGCAGGCACCGAAGTTGGCGTTGGCTTCGGGAGTGATGACGTGCGCTTGTTCCGCGATCCGTCTGGCTTGATCGTACTTGAGCGGGGGGAGACGAGGTAGGAAGAGGGAGCAGATAAGCAAGGATAGAGGAAGTCACCTTCGACGACAACGCAATTTAATACCTCACCTTACGCGGAGCCCTGTACAGGCGTGAGTGCCCGTAAGGTAGCGAACGCCGAGTGGAGGGCATTGAGATAGAGTTTGGACTTGAGCGTAAAATGATTCAGCTGCGTCTTCATTTTTAACCGCTCCAATTTGATAAAGCCACACAAGGCGGCGAAGAAATGATTGGTTTGGGTGGTGACGGTTTGCGTGGGCGACTTGGCTAACGAGACATTCTGTTTAAGCGACTTATGATAACATTCCACTCCCCACCGTTTGTGATAGGTCGTGGTCACGTCGTCGAAGGACAAGGTGGTATCACTGCAGACCAGATAACGAATGCCCACGCTGCCGTCTTCGTTTGTGAAGACTTGTTTGACCAGCACGAGCGGGAAGTCCACTCCTTCGAGATAGATTTCCCGCCTGGCCTGCGCTTCCAGTTCCAGAGTGTCCACTCTGACATAGCGGCCCTGCTGCTTGTCGGCCTTGCTCAGGGCGACTTTACGATTGGTTTTCAGGGGACAAATAAAGTCGCGGTGCTGTTTGTGTTTGATAAAGAGCATGGTTTCTGCCGAGGCAAACCACCCATCGAAGAGAACAAAGCGAAAGGGAATGCGATTGCGCACCGCCTGTTTGATCAGTTCCTGACCTACCGCATTCTTGGATACCGGACTGCGCCGTTTCTCCTGCTGTGTCTTGGGGTCGGTATACGTCTCGGTCTTGGCCACCAAGTGGAAGCCCACCGGCACACTCACCCCTCGGCTGTTATACAAGGCCGTCAGGAAGTTGATCCCTTTGAGCAGCCGATCCTTGGAGTGGTCATAATGCCAACAGATAATAGCGTTCTCGTCAGTGTACGGCTTCTCCTCAATCGAGTCGTCAATGATCAACACCCCGGCCTCGGCTTGCACTTCCCGGACCAACGGCTTGACGGTCCGCCACAGATCGCTCGCGGTTTTCTTCGTGCCGGCCAAGTACCGGGTTACTTGATCGTGGCTGACTTCCCCCTCCAGCAGGTCGCTCAGCCCCGTCGCTGTGGTCGCCCCAAACGACGCCAGCAAGTAATCGGAATACAAATCGGCTATCCGTTGTGCTTTCATACCAGCAAGTTTACACCTTTTTCGCCCCTATCGCGTAAGGTGAGTTACTACATCCTAACGGGAGTGGGGTTCGCTCAAATAGTGCGGCTCTGTGCTAATGTCTTATGGTCTGATTTAGCGTTGGGTTTAGCTCGGCTCAACCTGCCCTGCGTTACTCGATCCAAACAGCCCCTTGGAAGGCCAAACCCAGATCACAAAGGCAAATACACCACCAAACCGGCCCACTCCTCCTGTTCACTGTCGGCTTCAATCAGGAGCAACTCATCAATAGCCTGCCGGACCAACATGCGATCATGCAGGACAAAGACTTCGGGCATCGGTTGCCCACCGACGACTCGAGTGTGTGCAAAGTTGGGCATGGTCGCTCGGTCATGAGTCAATAGGATACGGTTGTTCGCAGCAACCCACTCTAAACCCGCATTTCCCATATCAAAGTGGCACCCTGTGAACTTGTGGTGTATTAACCTCCTGCAGTAAATAGAGATTCACGACAGTGTGAGAGCAGCTTGGGAGACACGTGATGGGTGAAGACAGACGGCACGCGCTCAGAGTCCATTTCGATGCCCGAGTACGCCTGGAGTTTCACGGTGCCAGGCTCACTTCTGATGCCGGACTGCTGGCATGTCGCGAGTTGGACGAGGCCCTGGGATTGACCGAGACTGCGACGCGTTACCCGCGAGAGAGCCGGCGGGACGCAACGGACAACACTCCTTGGTGCCACTGTTGCGCCAGTCCGTGTACAGCCGTCTAGCGGGCTATGAGGATACCAACGACGCCGAGCGGCTGGCTCCGGACCCGGCTATGCATGCGGTCACTGGCCGCCAAGCCGCGGAGAAGCCGGCGGCCAGCCCCAACACCCTGAGCCGATTTGAGCCCGAGGTGCTTACCCAAGCGGAGAATGTGGAAGGGCTAGCTCATCTCAACCCTGCCTGGGGGGTAGTGCACTTCTACAATGGACGTGGGACAGCCGAGGGATCAAGGAGGGCAAGTACGCCCTGCACTGGACGCAGCTGTCCTGTCATCGGTTTGTGGCTAACCAGGCACGCCTGCAACTCTTCCTCCTCGCCTATAACTTGGGCAACTTCCTGCGGCGGCTGACGTTGCCCAAGGCTGTCAGGGAGTGGTCTCTGCAGAGGGTGCAGCTCAAGCTGCTCAAGACCGGGGCGAGGCTGGTGAAGCATGCTTGGCGCCTGGTCTTCCCGATGGCCGAAGCGGCTGTGCCTAGGAAAATATGGGCGTTGGTGCTAGAGCGCATTGGCTGCTTGCGTCTGGCGTCAGGGTGACCTTTTGGTCCTTGAAAGAGTCGATGGGGGTGGCGGTCAAACGGATAGGTGTGTGCCTGAACCTGTCGAAGACTGGGGTCTGGAGCGGAAAGAGGGGATCAGAGACGACTGGAGGGGACATCACGGTGACTCTTGCCTATCCACCAGCCCATGAGATAGAGTTGGGCGCGGTTAGGGATCCACTTAGAGTCGCGTTCGGGACGGATAGACGCCCCTTCGGGGTACAAGCAGTTTGATATGGGGAATTCTGGCTTAAAGGGGATCTAATAGGAGCCGAAGAAAGAAAGGAAAACTAGATGCCAAGAGTCGAAGCAGTAGCATTGCAGACATCACCATGCTCTCTGGCAAGCCATGAAGAAAATCGCTGACACCGTACCTTCCATCAAACTTCCAGCGTGGACAACACTCCGGGAGATCGAGGGGACTGGACGAGATCCTCTTGGCTTGGCCCGTGTTCCCCAGCGTATTCTCGATGCGATGCTGCCTGGCATCACGACGCAGACATCGCATGCGCGTTACTATAGTTTTTATCCTTGGGCTGTGGAGAATGCGAAGCATGAAGTAGGCACGACATCGCGAGCTCGGTTCGTTGAAGCGTTTCAACGAAGGGACGCAGCTTTTATGTTGTCTTGCCTGGCTCATCATGACGGAGAAGAACCGTTTACTGGACTGGTCGGTTCAAAAGAAGGACTTAGACGATGGCAGGGACGAA
>JACQEL010000908.1 GCA_016200595.1 Deltaproteobacteria bacterium | reverse complement strand
CTGGACTCCTAATAAGATCCCGCTCGTGCTGGGCCTGCGTTCAGGAGTAAACTCCGTCGCCGGAGCGCAGGGGACTCAGCCCGAGTGGTTGCTGAGCGAAATAGAACATATAGGTTTCCTAATTCATTTGTGGATAACGCCGTTCATGCTTCGACTTCACCCTGCGGGTTACGCTCAGCACGAACGGGGCTCTAAACCCGCTCGTCCTGAGCGTAGCGGAGCGAAGTCGAAGGGCGAACAGAGAATATTTACTACCCATTTCAAAAAGGATCCCTATATCTCACTTGCCTTCTTACCAGACCTGGTCATCCTGGACTTCTCGTAAGGGTGGCCGTGGGAGAGTTATCGTGACCTGCAAAGATATCCGACACCTGCGGTTTGCTTGTCTCCTCACCGGTTTCGCCTTGCTCTGTCTGCCTCACGCTGCCTGGGCTAAATGGTATCTCCTTGCTGCGGCGCATCCAAACAATCTGATCGTGATCGACACGGAAACCGACACCGTCGTGAAAGATATCGCCCTCGAAGGGCGTGGGCCGGCGCTGAACATCGCGCCGAACCCCGCGCACCCGCAGTACGCCTATGTGGTCAATGATCTGGCTCGGAGCGTAGCCATGGTGGACTTGGATGAGGGAAAACAGGTGACTAGTTTCCCACTTTCCAACGAGAACGAACTGGTCCGGACCATGGCCATCGATGTCAATCCGCAGGGGACACGACTCTTCATCTACGAAATGCCCCTCAAGAAAGGTTTGGGGCAATACGAGGCTGAGGAAACGCGCATCCGCGTGATGGATCTCGAAACCAACAAGATACTGACGACTTTCACCGCACCGCGACAGGTGTTGTCTTTGGCCTCCTCTAAGGACGGCAAACGGCTCTATACTTTCAGTGTCGGACAAGACATCTCCGTATTTGATGCGGAGAAGGGAAAGCTTATCGACACCATCCCGCTGCTCAATCGCAATATTACGGGAATCGGAAGAACCGATGGTCTGCCGGCGTGGAATCCCTACCAGGAGAATAACTATCTGGTCTCCTTTAGCGTAACCGTCAGTGACTCGTTGACTGGGCAGATGACGCTCGGGGTGGCCTCGCTGGATCTCACTCAGGCTGATCCCGAGTTACGAGTGACCGAGTTGCAACCCTACAATGCCGACAGCTACAATATCACCGCGCAACTCTCACCCATCTCGAATAAGGTCTACTTCAGTTATAACAGCCTGTGGAAAATCGACCCGAAGACTCGCCAAGTGGAACAAACTGCACCGCTGTCCAATACCTACTTTTTTCCGTTGCTCCACCCAGAGGGGAAAAAAGTCTATTGCGGCGCCAACTGGAGTGATGTCGCGGTCTTTGATGCTGAGACGCTCGCGCCGATTACCAAGATCGCGCTGGGACACTCACAGACCGGAGGGCCGAATGACTTCAGGTTTGTGCAAAAGTAGTCAGCTGGCAGGGGTGAGTGTCTCATACCGTTTTTTCTTAGGTTAACCACGGTGGTCGGTTGGGTCGGCTGAGTAGACCCAGAGTACTCAAACTTTACAGCTTGACTCCTTACGTAGGAATGAAGGGTTCCTTCTCCCCGCGTGGGAGAGGGAACTCCCAGGCGCCCGTGTCGTCAGCGAAAATACCGCATGGTACTGGGCATCCTGTCAACTTTGAGAAAGTAGGGAGAGCATGAACACAGGAGTGACACGGCGTCGGTTACTGCAGAGTGCGGCCGTGTCCCTCTTACTGGAATCTGCCGCAACGCGGGCTATCGCCGAGACCGAGATCCAAAAGTCGAAGCCCAAGGCGACGAGTTTTACCGCGGTGGTCAAACACCGCGCGATGATCCGCGCCTACAAAAGCGATCCGGTTCCCGAAGAAAAAATCCAGCGCTTGCTCGCTTATGCCATGCGCGCGCCGAGCGCAGGGAATCTGCAGCCGTGGGAATTCATCGTAGTGAAAACCCCAGAGACGCGCGCCAAGCTAGCCAAAGCCGCATTCGATCAAACCTCAATAGCCAGTGCGCCAGTGATCATCGCCACATGTGCCGACGTGCAGCGCGCTGGCAGTCAATACGGTGCCCGGGGGTCTTTCTACAGCCTGGTCGATACAGCTTTTGCGTCGCTCTTGATTCTACTGGGCGCGGTTGAGCAAGGTTTGGGCGCCTGCTTTGTCGGATCCTACAACCCCGAGGAGGTGACGAAGCTCTTCGCCTTGCCAGAGCATGTCCGGCCGGTAGGCTTAATCCCCATCGGCTACCCGGCGGAGTCACCACGAAAACCTGGAACCCCGAAGTTGCCCCTGAGTAAGGTGGTGCACGCGGAGAAGTGGTAAGGAAAGTTGCCAGTAGTCAGTTGTCAGTTGTCAGTAGGACATAGAGTAGTCAGTAGAGTATAGGAAGCAGCCGTAGGGCGGGCTGTGCCCGCCAGCGGACGGGTGGGAACAGCGGCATCTTGGTGTACCGGACATGTCGCAACTGACAACTTCCTTAAAACTGGCAACTGGTAACTGACAACTAATAACTGCTTATGCCGATCATCGAAGTTCACAACGCCAATAAGATGTTCGACCACGTGACTGCGCTCGACCAGATCTCGTGTACGATTGAGGCTGGGGAGGTCGTCGGTCTCTTGGGACCGAACGGGTCGGGAAAAACCACACTCATTCGTCTTCTGTGCGCGTATTTTCCCCCGACTAGCGGGAGCGTGTGCGTTGCTGGATACGATACCAGGGTCGCCCCCCTAGAAGTACGTCGTCGCGTAGGCTATGCCCTGGAAGGGGTCGTACTCTACCCAGACTTGACTGTAAGTGACTTTCTCTCTTTCGTGAAGACCGTGAAAAATGCCAGTCGGCAACAACTCGCTGCTGTGGTGAGCCAATGCGGCCTGGAAGGCTGGCTGCAGCGGCGCATCGGCACTTTATCAAAAGGCTATCGTCAGCGAGTAGTCTTGGCCCAGGCGCTGCTCGCTGACCCACCCGTGTTGATTCTGGATGAGCCTACGACGGGGATGGACCCAGAGATGGCAGTGAAAATACGTGGGCTGATTAAAGCGCTCGCCGGTGCCAGAACGGTGCTGCTGAGTACCCATTCTCTGGCCGAAGCGAGTCTGGTCTGCCAGCGGGTGGTGGTGTTATATCAAGGCCGCCTCCTCGCCCAAGGAACGCCGCAAGACCTGTTTCCCATCCAGACTTCAGCCGCAACCCTGGAGGATGTCTTCTTGCGTTTGGCCGCTTCCCAAAGCCTACACAGCCCGTAGCCCGTGATCAGCAATTAGCCAACGGAGGGATCTCCCATGAAAAAACCCGGACATCTACCAAGCTTCCTGCTTGCCAGCATGGGGGCAGTGCTACTGTGCTTGAGTTTGCCCCAGGGAGCCCTGGCTCAGGACGCAAAAGGGAAGTTTAGCGGCAAACAACTCTTTTCCAAGATGGTCCTGGGGAAAGAGTACCGCATCGAGAGTGCCGAGGGCGAAGCGGGGAAGTATTGGGTGTACTGGGGCGACGAAAAAATGAAGTGGGAACCTAAACCTTTTTATCCGGACGAACTCAACCAGAAAGGTCCCATGTTCTATGCTGAACATCTCGAGCTGAAATTTTTTCCCTATAATAATCCACTCGAAGAGCGGGAAAAATTCACTGCCTTTGAGGTGCAGAATTGTTGTGCGTTCTTTGCCCCGTTCGTGGCTGGCCCGATTGACCTGGAAGACTCGTTTGAATCGCATCTGTATTCGCCGACCGGCTATCGCCGCGACAAGACCGCCATGGAGTTCAACAAGTGGTATCTCGAAGGGCGGACCAAGTATGTCTGGGACAAGGACTCCACTTCTGGTGAGCCATACCGCAAATATCTCTTTGTGTTCCGTTCGCCCCAGGATCTGCAAAAGACAGCCTTCTTGCAGATCCAATACCAAGGGCAAAAAGAAGACGACAACTTTCTCTACAATCCAGTGGTGCGCAAGGTGCGCCGCCTGGCCACGGCTAACCGCCAGGACGTCATCGGTGGCTTGGTGCTACGCCAGGAGCAGAACTCGCTGATGACCCCGATTCACAACTACAAGATGCTGGGAAGCCAGCTTATGACTCTGCCTGAGGTCGATCCGACCCTGGGCTTTGAAGGGGGAGAGGACAAGCAGAGCCCGGCCACAGAATATAAGCGCGTGGATGGCCTGGGCGAGCCTTGCTGGGTGTACGAAACTACGCCATTTCGTGAGGATTGGTGGTTCGCCCGGCAGGTCTCCTATGTTGGCCTCTTCACGCTAGTGAATTGGCGGATTGATTCCTTTGACCGTGACGGGCGACTGATTCAGCGGGTCATTTGGGATCAAGAGCTGTCCTCACCCGGACCTGTTTCAAAAAAGACCCCAGAGGGCCGCAGCTCCTATCTGACCTGGGGAGGATCGACTTTTAAGGACTATACTACCGGCTTCTGGGCCGTCACGTATCCGAGTGAGCGAACCTTGAACCCGCCGCTGCCAGATACTATGTACAATACCAACACGCTCCTCCAGGAGCCCAAGACGGTGGACTTTTATAGAAAATAGCTGAAAGCTCTTTGAGAAGATTCATGCGTAAATTGGTCGAACTGACGATGAGCATGCGGCTGCCTCTGCTGCTGCTCTGCCTGGTCATCACTGGCATATTTCTGTTCCAGGCGAAAAATGTCAGGCTGCACGACGATCCCAACGAGTGGCTGCCGGCGAATAATCCCATTGGCAAGCTCAATAAGTTTTTGCAAGAGAAGTTTGGTGGCGGCAATCTGGTCACGATTCAGGTGAGCGTCAACGATGGAGATATCTTTAATGGTGAGACCCTCGCCAAAGTCAAGCGCTTGACGCGCGAAGTGCTCCTCACCTGGGGAGTCATTCCCTACAACGTGCTCTCTATCGCCGCCTTGCAAGTCCGTTACCTCAAGGCCACTGATGAGTTCCTCGACAACACGCCACTGATGGATGAAGTGCCCACCACACCCGAAGGGATGGAGCGGCTGCGGTATGGCATAACTCACAACCCGACTATTTATGGAGTCCTGGTCTCCCCGGACTTCAAGTCCACCATTATCGTCGCCGATTTCCGCACTGGCAGTGGCTTCAAAGCCGACTTGCCGACGACGGATCCAGTCGCGATTTACAAACGCATCCAGCAACTCACGGCGGCGGAACGGGACGACCGGCACGTCGTCCAAGCGGCTGGTACGCCAGTCATTATTGGCTGGGTCAACAGCGACGGGCTGCCGTATATCGCGTTAGCCTTTGTCTTATTCTTAGCCGGGGTGACGGCCGTGCTGTGGTTTGCCTTCCGCAGTTTTCGTGGCGCGTTCATCGCTATGAGTCTAGGACTCATCGCCTCGGTCTGGGCATTTGGCTTAAAAATCCTCCTGCAGGGGCCAGAACTGCAGTCAGCCTCCGCCCTCATCGCGCCCTTTATTATCGTGGCGGCTGCGGCCTTGCATCACACGCAGTTTTTGAAACGCTTCTTCGACGAGGAGTACCCGAAGACGAAAAACGCTCGCGTGGCGATTATTGATACTTTTACCCCTCTGCTTTTCCCCCTGTTTGGTTCTTTAGTAGCCGATATGGTCGCCTTCGTGGTGATGGCCTTCGTGCCGTACACGAATGTGTCAGAGTTGGGTATCCCGGTCGCGTTGGGGCTCTGCGCGATTGCTTTTAATGTGTTTTTTTTGCAGATTCCGCTGCTGGCTTTCCTGCACGGAACTCCGCACGAGATAGAGGCAATGCTCGAGCGGCAAGCGCACAAGAAGAAATCCCGACTTGTGAGTTTTGTCGAGGGCGCAGTGGTAGATTTGGTGTACCGGACCAGGCGCGGCAAGCTGATGGTAGCGGGCGTCCTGGTCGTGACGCTTTGCTCCCTGCCTTTTCTCTTCCATCTCGATATTGGGCAGGACAATACCTACGCTATCCATAATTTCCTCACCCGCTCGTGGAATACCAGCGAGATTTACCAGATGGAGCAGAGCATTAAGGAGCGCTTCAAAGGCGTGTATCCTTTGACCATCTATATTGAGAGTAATCAGGAGGAAGGACTCAAAGATCCAGTGGCGATGAAGAAGATCGACGACTTCGCCACCGCCATGGAGAAGCTTCCCGAAGTGGCTGGCACGATGGGCCTCCCTGTGTACATCAAGCTGATGAGACAATTCATGCGTGGGGGCGAGCCGCAGGATTTCAGTTTGCCGGACGACCGCGCCGAGGTCGGGTATTACATGGAGACGTATGCACAGGACGTTCCTGGCAGCTTCGACTCGGTGGTGGATTATACGTTTCAGAAGTCGTTCCTCACTGTCTATACCTCTAATACCTCTCACGAGACGGTACGCGACGTGACCCACGCTGCGCAGCAGTACGCTCAGCAACACTTTAACACCGAGGGACTCAAGGCTCAGGTCGGGGGAGGAGCCGTGGCGATAGCGGAGGCATTTAATGAAGATATTGGCAAGTGGCTCACGATTGCCACGGTGGCGGGGTTCGTCTTTTCCTATCTGGTACTGATTCCTTTCTCCGGGTCCTTCGTCGCGCCGGCTCTGCTCATGTTGCCGTTGGTCATCGCCATCCCGATCTGGCTCGCCCTGATGCGGCTGCTGGGGATTGAGATCAACTCCTTTGCGCACATGGGAATGACCATGGCCTCAGGCGTGGGTGTCGATGCTGAGTTGTATCTGCTCGGTCGCTTTCGCGAAGAATACCAACAACATGGCAATTTCCAGGAAGCCTTGAAACAAGGCTTCATTGCGGTGCGGGAGGCCATCACCTATTCTTGTATGGGCTTGATCGCCGGCTGCTGGATCCTGATTCCTATCCCCCTGTACGTTGGCTACGTCGGTTTTGGTATGGGACTGATCCTCATTGTGTGTTTTCTCTGTAGCTTTATTATTTCTCCATTTTTGTGGAGTTTGCTCCACCCGAAGTTTCTCGTGCGTGGTCTTGAGGTGGTGTCGGAGACGGAGGCAATAGCGGTAGCAACGGCAACCCAGGTACGGGGACAGAGGTGAAAACCCTCTGCCCCACTGTAGCGTTCAGCCGTCAGCCATCAGCTTTCAGCAAAAACAAGGAGATTCTGCTAAAGCAGGAGGCAAGAGATTGGTACACACGACACTAAACCGAACGGCAAGAGATTCGTACACTCACGCCTCCGAGTCTGGGTGCCGCAGCGTGCGCTATGCGCACGATAATAGCGGCGGCCAGAGAAGACGTGCGCACAGCGCACGCTACCCCGAGTGTACCAATCTCGTGCATCTTGGTTTAGCGCCTGTCAGCCGTAGGG
>JACQEL010000907.1 GCA_016200595.1 Deltaproteobacteria bacterium | reverse complement strand
GGCCCGAGCATCCTTGGCGTCGTGATTCATCCCGAGTATGGCCCTTGGCTCGCGCTGCGTGCGGCGCTGCTTATCGACCAGCACCTTTCTGCTCTGCCGGCCGCCCCTGGTTTTGATCCTTGTCCTACCTGCCGTGAACGGCCTTGTATGACGGCTTGTCCTGCTACAGCAATCGGCCCAGAGCAGGGCTGGGATATTCCTGCCTGCGTGCAACACCGGCTACGTTCGCCCAACGATTGTACAAACCTCTGCCACGCACGGTATGAGTGTGTTTACGGCCGTGCGCATCGTTACCCGCTCGATGAGCTCCAGTATCACCAGCAGCGGAGCTTTGCGCAGATGCGTAAATATTTCGAGCCCCGTGACCGCTGAGAGCAGAGTACCAGGGCTCCTTACTTGTGCTGAGGATAGTGATCTGTTAGGGTTATTCTATTATCCGGTTTTCTTCCGGCTGTTATACTGAGTTGGTTCGAGAGAGATCAGGCCCCTGGAACCGGACTCATGGTTTCAGGGGCCTTTTTTTGTTCTCAGGAGGAGACAATGGCAACGAAGTTATACGTAGGCAACCTCTCTTTTAACGCCACGACTGCTGACTTGGAAGCACTCTTTGCCCAGGTTGGGGCAGTTGCCTCAGTGAATATCATCACCGACAAGTTCTCGGGACAGTCCCGTGGGTTCGGCTTTGTCGAGATGGAAAGCCAAAAGGACGCGCAATCGGCGATCGAACGCTTTAATGGGTATGAACTGCAGGGACGAGCCCTGACGGTCAATGAAGCGCGACCCCAAGGAGAACGGTCTGGTGGCGGGCGCTCTTCGTTTGGCGGCGGTGGCGGCGGACGAGCCGGGTCAGGCGGTGGTGGCCGCGGCGGCCGTCGCTGGTAAATAGTAAGAACGTTTGGCTGACACCAACTACACTTTTTTAGTTAATGCCTTTTCTAATAGCCGCCCTGCGTAGCCTCTAAAGCTGCGTGGGGCTTTTTGTTCTTGTGCCTTCCCTTTCCTCTGGGGGACTCTTGAGCGGTAGAGCACTCGTGGCAGGGCTATCCTCGGTCCCCTTAGTCAACCGGAAAGCGTGGAGCAATGGAGGAAGTTATGCCAGGAGTACGTCGCGGGCGGGGGGGTACGCAACGGCGGACGGGCCCGAGACCACCAAAGACGGAAAAGACTGATGCAATCGAAATGACAGGCAAAGTCATTGAAGTCTTACCTAACGCATTCTTTCGCGTGCGCCTCGACAATGAACATTTAGTTTTGGCTCATGTTGCCGGCAAGATGCGGAAGTTCTTTATTAAAATTATCCAGGGCGATACCGTCACCGTACAACTCTCTCCTTATGATCTGGAGCGCGGCCGGATTACCTTCCGTCACCGCTAACGTCACGTCCGCGCCGCACTCGTATCGGTTGTGTTTGGAGAGCATCCGTTCGTGCCTGGGCAGGTGACTGCTTTCTTGAGCGTGGCAAAGTCCGTTTATAAGCGCGACAAGGCATCGTGCCAGTGTTGTTCCAATTCCTGGCTTTCAACGTCCGAAAGGGATTGGAGGCGGGGATGGGGGTCCAGAAGTGTTCCAGCCGTTGGATGGATGTAGCGTTGATGTTTGTCGGAAAAAAACACCAGGGCGCCGGCCGGCAATAACTGCCGAGACGAAAAGTAGTAACTCGATTCCGTGCGGTAAGCCTTCATGAGGAGCATCTCCTTCCTTGCCCGCTTAGTGGACGAGAGCGGGTTGCGCGTCGGGGAGTCACCGGGCGAGGATGTTTCGCTAGGTTGCGGCCATCCTGGGTTACTGGAGGAGGACCGGGGGCGGCGGGAAGAGGACGCCGTGGCAATCCCGAGCGTGCTCAGTGGCAACAATTCGGCAAAAATGAGCGTGCTCAGCCTTTGTACTCTCCGGTCGTCTGCCGCGAAAGATGAGCCGTGGACCCGGTGTGGCTGGGAGAGCCGAGGATCTATCGCAGTTGGCATCTGAACTCCTGTCTACCAGGGAGAGGGTATGGGATTCTCCGTACGGTATTCTTTCCCTGGGATTACAAGCAAGAAGATCCCCAGACGGTACAGTAATAAAAACTCGGACGCAAGCTACGTAGGCGCGAGGCACTGTCCTCAGGAGCACGTTCGCCCCTGCAACACGAGACCAGGAACTCTGCGAAATCAAGCGACATTTTCTCTCACTGTGAGAGATATGTCTCGCTGCCTCCCGGCAACCCGCAGACCCGGCCGGGCATTCTTTATTCCGCAATCCGCAATCCGCATGCCGCAATGACAAGCACTACCAGCATCAGCCCACTCGCGGTATCGAGGAGAACGAGACTGCGAGGAATATGGGCAGCGCTCAGTACGTGTCGCGCTTCTCCTAACGTCGGTTTCTCAATGACTGCGCCGAAATAGCGGCTGGGTCCACCTAAGCGCACCCCTAAAGCCCCCGCTACAGCCGCCTCAGGATACCCGGCGTTGGGGCTGGCGTGCTTACGCCCATCTCGCCAGGCAATGCGCCAGGCAGCATCGCCGTCATACTCTAAGCCGAAGCCACTGAGCAGCCAGGCGGCACCAGCCAGAGCCACGGCTGTCAGTCGAGCAGGCACGAGATTGACAAGATCATCCAGCCGCGCCGCGGCCTTGCCAAAATATTCGTAACGTTCCGTGTGGTACCCCAGCATTGAGTCCAAGGTGTTCACCGCCTTATACGCCAATGCCAGCGGCACCCCACCGAGCGCCAGATACAAGAGTGGCGCAATCACACCATCAGAGCTGTTCTCAGCCACCGATTCGAGCGTCCCTCGGATAACCTCAGCTTCAGGCAAATCTGCGGTTTCACGACTGACGATCCGCGCCAGCATAGTTCGAGCTTTCTGCAGATCTCCTGCAGCCAGAGGGGAAAAAACCGCAGCAGCATGCTCCTTGAGGCTGCGACGCGCAAGGCAAAACGACCCCAAAAGAACTGCGGCACTTTGTTCGAGCCACCACGAGAGAGTGCCGAGAATCTGCAGCAGCAAGGCAGCCGACACGTAGGTCGCCATAACGATTCCCACAACCAGGCTTAACCCACGGAAAAAATCTTGTCCTGGCGAAGACGATCCCTGGCGAAGCCACTGCTCTCCTTTTTCGCTTGCTTTGCCAATCAGCCGAATTGGATGCGGTAGCCAGGAGGGATCACCAATCAGCGTATCAACAACGCAGGCGAGAACTAGGAGAGCCGCAGGTTCCATGGGTGCACCATCGACACGTTCCCGCTCCTGTAACGCGGGAGGAACAACAGTTACGGTGATCCAACCGCGCCTGCCCGCTGCAGTCCTTCCGTCATCGCCTCACATACCACTCGACCCAACAGTGCCCCGAGTTGCGTATGTTTCCCGCAGTAGCGATAGGCTGGCTCTCCTAAAGGACAAGCAATCGCCACACAATCAGTGCCAGTGCCGGTCGCGCGCGCTTCAGACACCGTACTTTTTACTCCAGCGGCGTAGAGCGCGCGCACTTTGGCTTCGGTGGTGATTGCGACTGCCTCGACGAGAGCTGCAGCCGTCAGCGGGCGGTTGATCACCAGCATGAGATTGATCGTGCCCGGGCTCTCTTCATAGGTCGCTGGATCGCCTACCGCCAGCGCGTTACTCAAACCGACAGTGGCGAAACATTCGATGACAAACGGATCCTGCTGACCAATACGACGAACCAGACGTTCCATTTTGACCCCAGTCATCAGCCCTACGACTGGGGTCTTGAGCTGAAGTCTCCGCGCCAGAGCCTGAAGGAAGACCTCCGGTTCATGGGCCGGGTACTCATCCGTCCGCACCTGATGATTGAGGATCGTGTGGGCTTCCACCAGGCCGCCAGCCAACGGCGCCCAACTGAGCACGGCGTAAGATTCAGGAAGGATCACAACCAGCGTGCGTTCGCGCACCGTTGCGTTCCAAAGCACTGAGTAGGACTGAGGACTGAGGACTGAGGACTGAGCCAAGATGTCTCCTTTCTCTTTCTTCCTCATACCTCAGTCCTCATCGCTCAGTCCTGATTTGTCACTCCGGCCTCGGCGAACGTCGCCATCTCATTAAAGAGCCGTACGGCAGACTCCACGAGACTCATGCCCAAAGCCGCACCGCTCCCTTCACCTAACCGCATTCCCAGATCAAGAAGGGGTTGGACTTGCAGGGCGGCAAGCACACGACGGTGTCCTTGTTCAGCCGACAGATGAGCAAAGATGAGATAATCTTTGACCTCAGGACGGAGCGCACACGCCACCCAGGCGCCGGCCGTGGCAATAAATCCATCGATCACCACCGGCACCCGCCGCGCTGCCCCAGCCAGGCAGACACCGACGATACCAGCGATCTCGTATCCCCCCAACTGGGCGAGAACGCCGAGGGGATCAGTCGGATCAGGGTGGTTACAGGCCAGGGCTCGGCAGATAATCTCGGCCTTGCGGTGTCGCGTGGTTTCATCGATGCCAGTACCGGAGCCGGTCAACTCCTCAGGCGGAATACCGCTAAAGGCCGAGAGCAACGCCGCAGCCGCAGTCGAGTTGCCGATCCCCATTTCTCCCACCCCGAGTAATTGAGCACCGTGCCGAACCACTTCCTCAGCCAGGGCGATACCAACTTCCACTGCGCGCAGAGCGGCCGCACGCGACATCGCTGGGCCTTCGGCTAAGTTGGCAGTTCCGCGCGCGATCTTGCTCTGGATTAGACCTGGGCTCTGGGGATCAAAGTCAGCATCTACCCCTAGATCCACCACTTTAACAGTGATGTCGAGCTGACGAGCCAAGACCGTAATTGCCGCGCCACCACGCAGGAAGTTCAAGACCATCTGCGCCGTCACCTCCCGGGGATAAGCACTGACGCCCGCGGCACTGACTCCATGGTCGGCGCAGAAAACAAACAAAACCTTACTATCGACCCGTGGCCGCGCCTTGCCGGTGATAAGCACATAACGGGCAGCGAGATCTTCCAGGCGGCCTAAACTTCCGCGCGGCTTGGTCAGTTGGTCCAGGCGGGCTTGCGCAGGTGTGGCGAGCGCCAGATCAAGAGGCTGGATCTGGCTCAAAGTCTGTTCCAGCAGGCCCACGCGCTACCCTTTGAGCTTCATTGGTAGACCCGCAGTCATAAACACGACCTCTTTACACACCTGGGCCAGGCGCTGGTTGACCGAGCCGAGCAGGTCACGATACTCCCGCCCTAGCGGTGTGTCCGGTACCAGCCCCAGGCCAACCTCATTGCTCACGGCGAGAAAATGGAAGGGGAAAAGCGGCAGCTCCTCGACTAGTTCGGCGACCTGATTCTCGAGCTCCTCTTGCTGATGATTGAGCAAAGCATTGGAGACCCAGAGGGTGACACAATCGAGCACAACCGCGCCGATGCCATCATCCATTTCCTTGAGTTGCCACACCACATCGAGAGGCTCCTCAATGGTTTCCCAACGCCGGCTGCGCCGCCGAGTGCGATGGTAGGCAATGCGTTTTCTCATCTCCTCATCTTTTCCTTCGGCAGTCGCCAGGTAAACGAGTCTCCCCTCCCACTCCTGCGCCCGCTGCAGCGCGTAGGCGCTCTTGCCAGAACGCGCGCCGCCAAGCACGAGCACGCTCTGTTTTGCCGGTCGTGTGCGTGGCATACAACCTCCCTGCGAATGAAGAGTTAAGGGTTAAGAGTGAAGAATTATAGGCGAGGAGTAAAGAGCGGCAGGCTTCTATAGGGAAGGCTCCCCAAGATTCAGTTGTGGCCGGTCTCCTGACCGTGCCACAGGCTGGATCGGAGACCTGCGGTCGGCGGTTGCGGCGGGGTCAGGAGACCCACGCCGAACGGAGGCTGGAGTAAAGGGCCGCCAGCCTTTCACCCTGTCGTTACCCATTCTTCATTCTTCACTTTTCACTCTCTTCACGCCCAGGCGCGGTGCCGGTTGCCACGATTACGTGGGCCGAAGTGCCGAATCGCGCCGCTGGCAACTCGAGCCGCGCGGGACACGGCAGGCTGCTGGGTAAAGCGTCGCACGGTCTCAGCTCCGGGTTCGAAGCCCACGACTAAACGGCGCGGAATGGTAATGCCGATAAGATGTTCAATCGCACGCACACAATCGAGTTCTTCAGATGACACCAATGAGATTGCGTCGCCGGTGGCTTCAGCGCGCGCAGTGCGGCCAATCCGATGGATATAATCCTCAGGGATGTTGGGAACGTCGAAGTTCACTACGTGAGAGATCCCTTCCACATCGAGTCCGCGGGCGGCGATATCGGTCGCCACGAGCACCTCGACCCGGCCATTACGAAACCCGTCGAGTGCCTGTGTCCGTGCGCCCTGACTTTTGTCGCCATGCAAGGCTTCCACCCGGCGGCCAATCTGGGCCAGATGCCGGGCTAAACGCTCCGCCCGTACTTTGGTGCGCGTGAACACCAGCACGTGCTTCATATTCCCGTGTTTCAGTAAGTGGCAGAGCAAATCGCGCTTCTGGTCCGGTTCCACCGGATAGATCACCTGGCGGACCGTGCTCACCGGGGTGGCCCGGCGCCCGACGTCGATGACGACAGGCGTTTTCAGCGTCTGGTAGGCGAGAATCTCAATCTCCTGTGGCATGGTCGCCGAGAACAACAACGTTTGGCGCTCGGTTGGTAACGTCCGCAGGATACGGCGGACATCAGGCAGAAAGCCCATATCCAGCATACGGTCCGCCTCATCGAGCACCAGGACTTCGAGGGCGGAAAACTCCAGGTTGCCGCGCTCCAGATGATCAAGCAGACGGCCTGGAGTAGCAATCAATAAATCTACCCCTTGGTGGAGCCGTTCCTCTTGCGGTCTCAGGCCGACGCCGCCAAAGACCACGGTCGAGCGCACCGGCAGATATTTCCCATAGGTGCGGGCGCTTTCGCCGATCTGCGCCGCCAGTTCGCGGGTTGGGGTCAGTACCAGGGCGCGCAGGCGACCCCGCTTTCCCTGAGCGAGCCGCTGCAGAATGGGTAGTAAAAATCCGGCGGTCTTCCCAGTTCCGGTCTGCGCGCAGCCGAGCAGGTCGGTGCCTCGGAGGGCGACCGGGATCGCCTGGGCCTGAATAGGGGTGGGGGTATCATACTCCGCGTCTTGTACCGCGCGCAGCAGTTCGGGCCTGAGCCCGAGGTCAGCAAATGTCGTCAAACAATCGTCTCCTCATCCGTGCCGCCCAGATACACGAATTGGCTATACACGCGGGCCTTGGCCCGGACGTGCGGGGTTAGGAAAAAGAACCTGGGAAACGTGGGACTCGGGTCTGGGCAACCAGAGGGCCCGCTTCTGAGCGGGGCGTCTTGGGAGGGAAAAGAGGCCTGCTCGCGGTTCGTCGTTTCTGTCGGGGTCCATACTAACTGAAGACGAGGGGCAAATACTAGAGGCAAAGATGAAAAGTCTGTGAAATAAATCGGACAACGTGCTTGCACGCTTTTGGCGAATCCAGTAAGCGCAGAGCATGGCACGGAAGAAAACCGCTGCACGGGGCAGCAAACAAACTTTGCGTGAAGAGTCCATTTTGCAGGCCGCGGCTGCTTGCTTTGGTGAACAGGGATACCGCGCCACCACCCTAGAGGCGGTTGCCGAGCGACTGGGCATTTACCGGGTAACCTTGTACCGATACTGCCCGAGCAAGGAAGAACTGCTGATCCGCGTGTTCGAGCGTTCCATTGCCATCTTTCAGCGTGGCTTGCAACAGATCTGCACCCAGGATGTGCCCCCAGAAGAAAAACTACGGCAAATCATCCGTCATCAGATCCGTTTGATGGCCGATCACCGCAATTTCCTCTCGGTGTTCTTTAGCGAGGAAGGCAATCTGCCTCCTGAGATGGCACGGCGAGCCCGAACCGAACGTCGGGTGTATGACGAACTGATCGAGGGCGTGATCCATGAAGGTGTCGAGGCTGGACACCTGGCTCCGCTCCCTGCCAAGTTAGTCTCGTTCGCGCTCCTGGGAATGTGTAATTGGCTTTATCAATGGTACCAACCTGAGGGGTCACTATCGGTTGACGAGGTAGCGCGCATTTTCATCACCCTGGTCGAGCACGGGTATCTGTCTCACGATCCGCAGCAAGAGATCCTCAAACGTCTCGAGCAGGTCGAGACTAGCTTAGCTGAACTGAGCCGGCAGTTGGCTCCGGCTGCCGTATCCTCCGCGTCTCCACAAATCCACATGTCAGAGCGCAACTCATAGTCTCGTAGGGTGGGTCGCGACCCACCCTACTCTGCTTCGTTTCCGGTGGAGACAGCTAGCGGATCATCTCCACCGTGGGATTGACCAGGCGGGAAGGCGGAGGAGGAGCAAGGCGTTCGATCCTGACATGAACCACTGGGCGGTTTGGTACATCGTCAATTTTTCTGTTTTGGTCCACTAGCCGCAAGTTCTCCTGGCATAACTCAGGATCATCCTCGGGGAGAAGAACCACTACCGCTTCTTCAGGAATCTGCTCGACAAACTCTGGATGCTCGACCAGATACTTGTTGAATTCTGTGGACAGAGTGACGTTCTTACTGAAGAATTCTTGCTCATCCATAGTCTACCCTTTGACCTTCTGAAGAAACTCTTCTCTATAGCGGTGCCAATTGAGCTTTACGTCTACCTCAGCATTGGTAAGCGCTTCGTTATAGCTATAGGGCACGGTAACTTTCTTTTCGGTTTCTCCACTTGGAGAGAGAATGTCCTTATGGGCAAATCCGTGAGCAGTATCGTACCGCACTACAGGAACCCATTTCCCTGCAAGAAAAGTCTCATACTGCACAACAAACCTGACTATCTTACCCTCATCAAGGACCACGACTTGCCGTGATCGATCTTCGGACCCCAGCCAACGGATGAAGGTTTTCTCGTTCACAAGAGAAGACTCTTTTCTTTTTGAAAAAGGTACCTGTGTTCCTCTTCTCCTTCAAGGCGCTCGAACAGCTTACGATTATCTTTTCGTGTGAAAGATAGACACTCCACAGGTGTCGTGTCTGGCATATTTGCTCACCTTCAGCGAAGTAGCGTGCGCTGTGCGTACGACAGATTTGTTCATGAGCAGCGTAGCGTGAGCGAAGTCGAAGAACGAGATGTACAGTATGCAAGAGAAATCTGCCTGAGCGCTAACTACTGAATGGTGAAGGGCTTGTTGCTGAGATCTTTGACCGTCGGATCGCTGACACTCCGCACCCGAATCTTTGCCTGCGCGGTCGCTGGCCCGGTCACCACCCACCAGTCCTTCCCTAAGGCAGACCGGGAAGAGGTGGTTCCGCTGTACCCTGCGGGAGATCACGTCCGGTGAGGAATTTATAAACAGTCGCCACCACCTGAGTGTTGCTTACCGGAGTCGGATCAATTTCTTCTGGTTGAATCCCAGGACCGGCCAAGACCAGTGAGATTCGAAGATCGGTAATTGCCAAGCCGCCATGATTACCAGGATATTCCTTGGGTTTATCGAAGTAATAGCCGTTCTTCAGTACGATCAGGATATCCCCGCTACGGATCGAATCCAGTTTCTGGATGAGTTTATTCCTCCGCTTATCATATCCAGAATCTCTTGGAGCAAGTGGCTGTAACTGTCCCTCTACCAAGGTCATCCGTCTGTATCCGGAGCCAGGTTTATTCCGTCGGAACAGCACTGAGTCAACCACCTGGGAAAGCTGGGCATCTGTTAACAACGCCTGAAGAGTTGGCTTCATATCTTCCTCGTATCTAGGAGTGTTAGCCCAAGTCTTGCCCTCCTCCCCGTTACGAACATAGAGGTGAGCCATCCCACCGTTTACAGTCAGGACGACATTTCGATTTCGAGGATCTGGATCACACTTCGGTTGTGGTTCACCGCAGAAGGTCTTCGCCAAAACCTTCGCGACGCTGTCCATAATGTTAAAGTTGGGATTGGGAGGAACTTGATTTGCCATCACAAGGATAGGGGTTGGGAATCTGGTGGTCCGCATTGAATGTCCGATCGAACCATTGGTTCCCCACGATTCCATGCTTTCCGGGGTAGGCACCGACAAAGATCGAGGCATGGCCGGCTAAGGTCACAGAGGGGAAAATCGTCCACGCATTAGTGTAGATCCGGGCCCGAGAGCCGAAAAGCGCAGCGATCCCGGGATATTGCTTGGGATGCTGAAGGGCGTTCCGCAGTATATCCGCGCGTAGCCCATCGATGTCGATGATAATGGCTCGCCGGACACTAATCCTTACATCGGTCAGCACCCAGGTGTCGTTGAGGTAAGTATTACTCCCATCGAACCCGCCAAACACAATCATCCGATCCGTGCTGCGGTCATACCCCGCTACATGTCCCTGGCGTGGTGTTGGTAGCGGCTCATTGGGCACCACCTCTGCCCACACCGGACTGGCACCCCCTAGCCCACTGACGTTGCTCAACTTCCAGGTCCGGTTATGCGGGGAGGGCTGATACGACCCAAACACCAGCAGCGTATCACTCACCGTATCGTAGACCGCCGTATGGTCGTAATGCCCGCCCGGCGGCGGCGTCCCACCCAACGTTGGAGCCCGCCAAGGCGGCGTCCCACCCACTCCATTAGCATTCTCTAAAATCCACACATCGGAGAGTCCGTCAGTGATCCCAGGAGTACCTCCAGTAAAGCCTCCATACACAATCATGCGGTTCGCTGCCGGATCGTAGACCGCCGTGTGCTCATAGCGAGCTGGGGGCGGGCCTCCCACAGTGGTCAACTGGCTCCACGTCGGCGTTCCACTCACCCCATCGGCATTGCTCAACACCCACACGTCGTTGAGCAGCGTCCCGCTTGCATACCCCCCAAACACGATCATACGGTTGGTTACGTCGTCATAGACCGCCGTGTGCTCAGCCCGCGCAGCCGGTGGCCCGCCCACCGGACTCAGTTGGCTCCACCCTGGTGGTCCACCGTCTCCATTGGCATGGCTCAACACCCACACGTCGTTGAGATCGCCAACAATATTAGTACTCCCGCCAAACACGATCATACGGTTACTGGCGGCATCATAGACGGCCGTGTGACTATTCCATCCTAGCGGCTTTGTCCCCACAGGGTCAAGCTTCGTCCAAGCTGGTGTCCCACCTACCCCGTTGGCGTTCGCGAGCACCCACACGTCATCATAACAACAGCCTAGCTCTCCCGCATACACAATGAGTTTGTTCCCCTGCCCATCGTACACCGCACTGTGCTCAAGCCGTACCCCCGGTGGCCCCCCTGCTGGAGTGAGTTGCTGCCACGCCGGAGTCTGAGCTTGAGCCGGAAAAGATGATAGGCAGAAACTGAAGAAGACCAGTATAATGAAAAAATCTAGTAAGAAACTTTTTGGCTTATGCTGATGGCAAGAGCAAAGGAGAGGAACGATAGAGGTCTTTCTCTTGTAGAAGGCAATGACAAGATTCGAAATGAACATCCATAGCCACCCACCGTCGATCCAGTTATGTGGAGGGATAACAGCGTCGTCTTTTCTAAGAGCGCTATTCTTCTGCAGCGCGCAGGAGGATGGGGTAAAGCTCAGGATGAGGGCCAATACCCGAGCGCTGTTGATCCAACCGATGGATCGCATAGCCCCTCTCTTCCTTTCTGCCAAGCGCAGGTTGCGTCTTTTTTTGCGCAAGGTGGGCACTGCCCACCCTACATGACCACCTTACAGCCCCCCATCCACGAAGCTCAGGAATTGCCGGATGCTGGATCTCCCCGCCAAGAGGACACTCTACCGATGTACCGCACGCGGCGTCAAGGGAAAAATCCTTGCTTTTTGTGATTTTTTCCTGACTTCAGACCGCTCAGTAATTTGAACCTACATCTGTCCTCTCCGGGCGGTTGTGTCAGACAAGGACGAGAACACACGGCGAAAGAATCCGTCGAAGAGTTTGCCGGCAAAATTTTTCTTTTTGCCGAGCGGCTGGTGCTTTGGGATGAAACGGGTGAGATCTCCGGTCTGGCCGGGGCAGAAGCGGCAACTCCCAGTTATGCTGCCTGCACGTCTACCACCAACCGATGCCCAAGGACCTGCAGCCCAGCTTCGACCTGGCTAATGTGGGAGCGATGATCCAAGTCCAACAGTCGCCGGACTGCCCCTTCGCTGATCCCGAGGCGGCGCCCCAACTCACTATTGCTGAGGCCAGCCTTACGCATCGCCTCATACAGCGCGAGCTTGGCTGTGACCAGAGTCGGTAAGGTGAGCATTATCTGCCCTGGTCTTGCTTTCGAGGGCTTCGGGATTGGCCGGCGCGCGTACACGTACCCGCCCAGCCCTGCGATCAGCGCGTCGACAGCTTCGCGCAACGCTTCTTCCCGGGTGTTAGCATCGGTCCCGGCCTCGGGAACATCAGGGAACGTCACTAGATAAAAGCCAGCTGTATCGACCTTC
>JACQEL010000906.1 GCA_016200595.1 Deltaproteobacteria bacterium | reverse complement strand
TGTGAAGTTATTGACGATCCTGATGAAGTCTGGACGATCATGCGTGAAATCCGCACGTTTCAAGCAGGCGGGGTGCCAGCGCCAGCGGATGCCGTCGTGCAGGCCCGCGCGCAAAAACGCTCAGTCCTCAAAATCATTCCTGAGAAGGTAACAAGCTGGGATCACAGTAAGTTGCCGCCAGGAGTCTACTAAAGTAATGAGTAATGAGTGCTGAGTGCTGAGCGGATTGTATTTCGGCAATCAATATCCGCTCTGCTCATTACTCGTTACTCATTACTCGTTACTGCTTATGCTGCCAAAATCTGCCGCGCCTCGTCCGGCGTGGCGACTTCGTGTCCCATGCCGCGAATCATCGCTACGGCTTTGGCGGTGATTTCGGCGTTAGTCAGTTTGCCTTGGTTCGCGTATTGATAGTCCTCTAGCCCTAAGCGTACATGTCCGCCCATGCTGACAAAGAGCGGCACGTGCGGGAGCACGTCACCGCCGATGAAGGAGCCAAACCAGTTGCACTTGACCCCTTCGAGCATGCCGAGATAGGCATCAAGACTGCGCACCGACGGCGGCAGACCGAACAGGTTGCTGAAATAGAATTTCGCCATGAGTGGTTCGGTCAGCAGCCCCATGTCGAGAAAATTGAGCGCGGCGCGCAAAAACCCCGGCTCAAAGATTTGCAGAGACGGCCGCAGTTTCAACTCACGGCAGCCTTCGAGAAAATAGCGGATGGTGTCGTAGGAATTTTTGTAGACAAAATTCCCGCCGCGCACGGTCTTGCCGAGCAAGTCATACTCGGCAAAATTGACCGAGCCCATGTCCGCCGCACCAATATCCAGGTACGTCTTGGGGTCTTTGCACAGCTCGTAAAAGTGCTGAAACCGCGGGGCTGGATCATCACCGAACGGAAAGGTCGGCCACAGCAGTGGCTTACACTGCTCACGGGTAATCTTAATCGCCCGCGCGTAATAATCGACGGTTTGCACCCAGGCTCCATCGGGCTCGCGCACGTGGAAATGAATCATCGCTGCCCCGGCCTTACAGGTGGCGATGGCGTCTTGGCCAATCTCTGCCGGGCTATAGGTGAGATGAGGAAAGACCTCAAAAAAGCCCGGTTACGCTACTGCTGCGCAACGAGCAGCGAAAGTCCTAGTTCGGTAGTGGACCGTGCCTTAAAAGAGGTCATAGCTAAGGCGCGCGGCACGAGAGAAGAAAAGTGGTTTGGCTTACCGGCCGAAGACTATCTGGCCCTTGCGGAAGAAAAGAAAGAAGCCCTATGGAAGGGGGCATACGAGGAAGAACTCGGCAAACCTCGACTTCCTGCAAGAGCAGTCAACTCTCGTGTTGTTACTCCTCGACAAAGGAGTCGTGAGGCGCTGCGCCGAAGGGGACGCGAGATCCGCGAGAAATCAGTTTCTCACTCCTGAGCAACAAGTCGTTCTCTCTCTTCTCCAACCGTCTCCAGGCTCTCACTTCTTTCTGCTCCAGGGCGAGCCTATGCTATGAGGATCTAAAGAAGAGATTTGTATGACATCTGCGACAGCACCAGCTCCGCGCCTCTTTTCGCGTGACGAATTTCAGCACCTGGCCATGTCCGGGCTTTTTGCCGGAGAGAAGGTCGAACTGATCGATGGTGTGGTCATCGCCATGTCCCCACAAAACACCCCGCATGCGGCGACGGTTAACCGTTTGAACTATCAGCTCATGAGGCTGTGCGGGTCGGAGGTTTACCTCCGCGTGCAATCTCCGGTCGCTCTCGGCGATTACAATCAGCCGGAACCGGACCTAGCCCTTTGCGCTCCTGACCCCTTAGATTATGCAGAAGCTCATCCTCGACCGGAGCAGATTTTTTTGCTCATCGAGGTCGCTGATGCCAGTCTCCGGCAAGACCGACAACGAAAAGCCAGGCTCTATGCGCGGAGCGGGATTCCGCAATACTGGGTGGTAGACCTAGCGCGTCGGCGAGTAGAGGTTATGACTTCCCCGCACAGAGCCGCCGAACGGTACGTCCGGGTGCGTATTTTTAGGGCAGGGCAGACAGTTGCTCTCCCACAGGGACCACGGATCGCGGTTTCAGACATTCTTCCACCCAGACGAACCTGAATGAGGGGATCTCGGAGGAAACCGCGTTGGATGGTATCGACTAGAGAATCATTTATTAACAGGGGGCACTTATGAAACGTAGCACCGAGCGAATCCTGACAACCCATACTGGCAGCTTACCGCGGCCCGAGGACTTAACCACGATGCTGTACGCCAGAGACAAGGGTGAGTTGGCCGATCAGGCTGCCTTTGCGGAACGAGTACGGACCGCAACGGCGGAAGTTGTGCGCAAGCAGATCGAGTGCGGAGTCGACATCGTTAATGATGGAGAGGCTGGGAAGGTTGGCTATTCCACTTACGTGAAAGATCGTTTGACCGGCTTCGAGGGCCATGCAACTCCGGTGCGGGGTGCCGATTTATTACAATTCCCCGAATATGCGCGGCGTATGACTCGCGCGCCCCGCATGCAGCGTCCGGCGTGCACGGGGCCGATTGTCTACAAAGACAAAGAGGGGATGTGGCAAGACATCGAGAACTTCACGACAGCCCTCCAGGGGGTAGAACCAGAAGAAACATTTCTCAGCGCTGCCTCGCCTGGCGTGATCTCCCTATTCCTCAAGAATGATTATTATCCCAACCATGAGGCCTATGTGACTGCCTTAGCTGAGGCGATGAAGGAGGAATACGACGCTATTCATCAGGCTGGCTTTCTTCTGCAGGTCGATTGTCCGGACTTGGCGATGGGCCGTCACATCCAGTTTGCCAGCGCCAGTCTAGAAGAATTTCGCCGTAACGTAGAGCTCCACATTGAAGTGCTCAATCACGCACTCGCTGACATTCCGCCTGAAAGGATGCGTTTGCATCTCTGCTGGGGCAACTACGAGGGCCCGCATCACCTGGACGTGCCGTTACGGGATATTATCGATATCGTCCTGAAAGCCCGGCCTGCAGGGATCTCCTTTGAAGCGGCGAATCCGCGTCACGCCCATGAGTGGAAAGTATTTCATGAGTTTACCCTGCCGGCGGAGAAAGTGCTGATTCCTGGCGTGCTCGACTCCACCACCAATTATATCGAACATCCGGAATTGGTGGCCGAGCGTATCTGTCGGTTTGCCGACGTGGTCGGGCGCGAGAATGTGATTGCCGGCACTGACTGTGGTTTTGCCACCTTTGCCGGGATTGCCGATGTGGATCCCCAGATTGTTTGGGCCAAGTTACAGGCGATGGCCGAAGGAGCGCGCCTGGCCTCACAACAGTTGTGGTAGCGGGCACTTTCGTTGCTCTCTGACAAACCTTTGCCAAGGTCCGCTCATGCCAATGCAACAGGAGGGAAATAGGGAACCTTCATGAGGTCCACAAGGAAAGCAAAAAATGGTACCTCCCCTGCGAGTGAGGCGGCTCCGGTTATTCCTTCTCTAGAGGCGCGCCGGCGGTTGACAATGGAGGCCTCAGCAAAACGGAGCGAGGAACTCCGGGCACAGAAGATCAGAGATATTAAGGCGCGGATCGCGCAGGGCACTTATCACGTAGACGCAGCCGAGGTCGCCAAGAGTATCGCTCGTAGTGAGCTAGCCCGGCTGCTGGACGGCAAACGCTCAAACCCTGCCAAGAGGAAGAAATCATAATGGCCTGCGGTCCGTTAAGGGGAAGCGTGCGCGTAATTCCTGCCCTCTATTTCCACGGAGTGCGAGATTGCGGGGCGTGAGTCAGCAGACTTATCCTTTTCGCTGGGGCGATTCCCCGTGAGCAGTGGCTCCAGCCAGTCCTCCTGCCACCGTTGCATGGCTCCTTTGTCATTCAACCACGTGGTGCCGAATGTCACGACGACCTTGCAGGTACCGTCGATGAACAACTTCAGTTGGCGGAACTCCTGCTGCTCAACCCTTAACCCCTCAACCGCTTGAAAGTGCTCGTCGCGTGTCACAAGCGTGAGCTGATGTTGCCTGGCCATGGCGGCAATCCAAATATCATTTTCAGGAATCGGATGCCCCTTCGCGCGTAACTGGTTTTTGATCGCCCCATAATACTGGGCCGTCGCCGTGTTACATACCAGGACCGCGCTCGCAGCGGCAAACGTGTTGACCCGAACGATATTCGCTTCTCCTCGGGAAGATTTCTGCGCACCGTAATAGAGTTCGCCCAGCACGATACTGGAGACAAACGCTTCGTCTGTTTCGGTTAAACGCTGCTGTACGACCACCTCTTTGGCAAAAAGTGCGATCACAATGTTCGTGTCGAGCAGGATTCTACCACTCATTGGGATGAACCTGTTCGCAGTCTTCTTCGATCGCTTGTTTCATGAGGGCAAGATCGTCAGTCTCAACCAAGCCAGCAAATTGTAACAACGCGTGCCCGGGTACGCCGCGCACGCGGGCCGTAACTAGTGCGCGGGCGAATTCCAACACCTGGCGCTGTTGTTCAAGTGGCAATTGAGAGAGTTGTTCCCGGATTTCCGTCTCAAGCGTTGGATTCATCATGGATGCAGTCCTCTCATACAGCAAAGACGCCTACCGTCGGATTTTT
>JACQEL010000905.1 GCA_016200595.1 Deltaproteobacteria bacterium | reverse complement strand
CTGAGAACAAGCCGTTCATCAAATGGTTCAAGACTCAGGTGCGAGCCCCCATCTCTGGCACGGTCTAGAGCATCTCGAAGGTGACTGGCCAAGTATTTTTGCGCGAACCACCCGAGATCCTCCGTCTCTCTGCTTATATCGACGGAGCCATCGTCGAGGTCATGCCCGAGCAAGGAGTAGTGGTTGAATCGCGGTGCGCCTTCGTTCAGGGGATCTTCGGCGTTGGTGGTGAAACCGCCGGCGCGATTACTATGGTGGTCCGGAGTCCAGATGAAGTCCTGACCGCTGCTCATCTCAAACCTGAGCATAAAGACCAGATCGTCGTCGGCGGTGCCCTGGCGCAGAAAGAAACTTTCGCGCGGGCGCGAGAGCTAGGGATACGAGCCGTGGTCGTTGGTGGGGTCCATGACCGGGACCTCAAAGAACTCTTGGGGTACGACTTGGGGGTGGCGATCACCGGCACGGAGAAGATCGGTTTTACCCTCATCATCACTGAAGGTTTTGGCACGATCCCCATGGCCGCACGGACGTTTGACCTGCTCGCGGCGAAAACCGGCCAGAAGGCCGCATGCAGTGGCGCGACGCAGATCCGCGCCGGCGTGATTCGGCCGGAGGTCATTATCCCTTTGGACCATTCCGATAGCACCCAGCACTCAGCACTCAGCACTCAGCACTCGGAGGGGGGGATACAGGTGGGGGATCAGATTCGTATCATCCGGGAGCCCTATTTTGGCATCATCGCCCGAGTGAAAGACCTGCCAGCGGAATTACAACTCATTCCGACTGAAAGCCAGGTGCGAGTGTTAGTGGCGACCCTCCCAGATGGCCGAGAGGTGACCATTCCCCGCGCCAATGTGGAGATGATTGAGGAATGATCAGGACTAAACCAAGATGCATGAGGTTGGTACACTCGGGGTAGCGTGCGCTGTGCGCACGTCTTCCCTGTCCGCCGCTATTTTCGTGCGCATAGCGCACGCTACGGCATGTAGGCTCGGATGCGTGAGTGTATGAATCTCTTGCCGTTCGGTTTAGAAACTAGAGGTTAGGGACTGGGGTTAGAGGTGATGCGAAAAGTTCAGTTCAAGTTGCCAAACAGGGTAGAGGCGCACGGCCGTACGCCCTTATGGCTCGTTTCGCTCCTGTTCTTCCTTCTCGCCCTTTGTTCTTCTGCCGCTGCTCTTGATGCCCCTCAAGGGGTAGCAGCCTTTGACATGCCCAACGATGGTGGCGGGGGCATTGGCCTACGCTGGCGTGCCACAACGGCGGACAACCCTACGGCTTCCTATCGCATATTTGCCGGCGAGCAGGAGAACGGCGAGTTTAAGCAGATCGCTGAGTTTCCTGCCACTAGTCATTACGAAACTGAAAATCCCGGTCCCTGGTGGGTATGGGGGGCAAAGCACAAGGACGTGCACTTCTTCCAGGTCAAATCCAACTCGGTGATACGACTTACTGATGGGAAACTGTATTTTTTCAAACTGGCACTGAGCGACGGACAAACCAGCGCCGAGAGTCCGGTGGTTTCGGCAGTCCCATACGCGAACCTCTTTAATTGGGACAAGCTGAACAATTTGCTGATTATGTTTGCCTTCAGCGCGACCGTATTATTATCTATCCGTTACGCGCGAACCAATCCGAACATCTTCTTGCGGCGCATTCCGGGCCTCGATGCGGTTGAGGAGGCGGTAGGACGAGCGACAGAGATGGGGCGACCCATCCTCTACCTTACCGGGATCGATGACATGTCGAGTCTGTCGACCATCGCCGCCACGGTAATCCTGGGCGAAGTGGCCAAGCGGGTCGCCCTCTATGGGACGGAGTTAAAAGTGCCGCATCGCGATCCTATCGTCATGGCGGTGTGTCAAGAAATCGTCCGAGAATCATACTTAGCGGCCGGCCGGCCAGATGCCTACAAAGAAGACTCTAACTTCTTCATTACCTCGGACCAGTTTTCCTATACGGCGGCGGTGGACGGGATCATGCTGCGCGAGAAACCGGCCGCGAACTTTTTCATGGGCGCCTACTTCGCTGAATCCCTGCTGCTGGCTGAGCCGGGTGCTGCCACCGGGGCAATCCAAATCGCCGGCACGGACTCTGACCACCAGTTACCGTTCTTTATTACCGCGTGTGATTACACGTTGATCGGTGAGGAACTCTATGCAGCCAGCGCCTACCTCTCGCGCGAGCCGGTCCTGGTTGGTACCTTACGAGGACAGGACCTTGGCAAGGGCTTCTTTCTTGTTGTGATGGTCGTTGGCACTCTATTGGTGACCCTGGGAACAGTACTCGGGATGCCGATGTTTCATACCTTCTTCCAACTTTTTGCTGATTTCAAGTAGGAGTGGATGGTGATTTTCTGGAAGCGCTCGTTACCGGTTTTGCTCACTTTTGTCCTGGGAATTACCTTTGCTCTCCAATACTACGTGCCGCATCCAGCCTCGGAAGCGTTGTTGAGCGAAGTCTCGGTGTGGAACCAGATCATCGCCGGTTTTGCTGCCATCCTTGGCGTGACCAGTTTGCTGCAGGTGCATTATGTCAAGATTAGACGCAAGGAAGCCGGGTGGGGGTACAGCCTGGTCCTGTATTTCTCGATGGTGGTGACGTTGCTTGTGGGGTTCTGGTCCGGCGGCGAGAGCGAAAATAGTGCCTTCGGGTGGTTGTACAATTATATCCTGGTTGCGCTCT
>JACQEL010000063.1 GCA_016200595.1 Deltaproteobacteria bacterium | reverse complement strand
GTTACAGTGGAGTGTAGGGAACAGATGGGTAGCTAACAGCATTGTCACCCTCTTGCTTGGATGCCTACTGCCGCTGTTACTCGTCCGCCATGACCTGCGCGACGATCGAGCGTTTCTCTGGGTAAATTTTCTTATGCTCGGTCTGCTGTTTATCCTCAGTCCAGTAGGTAATCCCTGGTACTTTCTCTGGCTCGTTCCCTTCCTGTGTGTCTTTCCCCTGCGGTCGTGGCTCCTGCTTTCCGGGTCGCTGGGATTTTATTACCTCTGGTTTTATTGCATCTATCATGGCAGGGCGGAAACTTTCCGCTGGATACTCTGGTTGGAGTACCTACCAGTCTATGGAATGTTGCTATGGGAATGGTACGCATCTCGGGGGATCGATGAATCTTCACCGTTGGCAAACCCGTTTCTTCGCTCTTCTCTTTAGCCGCTTTCCCGGCTTGACTGCGCGCTGGCTCAAGCGTCAGCGACTCCATGACTATGGTCCGCCTCCCTGGACTCGACTGCCCAAACCTTTGCCAGCCTGCACAATTGCCCTCGTCACCACTGCTGGTGTTCATCTACGAGACGACGAGCCCTTTGATATGGTGGACAAAGAGGGCGATCCTACTTATCGCGTTATTCCACAAAAGACGCCGCGCAATCATCTCTGCATCACGCATGATTACTATGATCATCGCGATGCAGACAAAGATGTGAATATCGTGCTGCCACTGGACCGCCTGCAAGAACTGGCGAATGACGAAGTTATCGGCACGGTTGCTCCCTTCCACTACAGTTTCATGGGTCATATCGATGGGCGCCATGTCGCTCGTTTACTGACAGAAACGGCGCCCGAGGTTGCGCGCCGGTTGAAGCAGGAGAGGGTTGAAGCAGGAGAGGGTTGATGCGGTGGTGTTGACCCCGGCGTGAGGGTTGTGTAACCGGTCCGTGGGACTGGTGGCACGAGAGATTGAACGGCAAGGAATAGCAACCGTGTCGCTCAGCATTCAGCGAGAACTGACTGAGAAAACTCGGCCGCCGCGGGCGTTGTTTCTGCGTTGGCCCTATGGTCACCCTCTGGGTGAGCCGTTCAAGGCTGCGCAACAACGCTGGGTGCTCTGCGAAGCACTGCAAGCGCTTGTTTCTATGCAAACTCCTGGCACAATTCTGGATCTCCCCTATCGGTGGCGCAAACCGGGACCGTGGGAAGGCGGAGAAGAGTTAAGAGTGAAGAGTTAAGAGTGAAGAGTGTAAGAAAGAATGAGATACCAGCTAGCCGGGCTCTTCACTGTATTGTTGTTCTGCGGATTGGCGTTCGCTCGGCAAAGCGGCGCGGCGCCAACCGCCACGACACCTTTAGTGGTGGTGGCCGAGGCCAAGGAAGTACAGGTCTTCGGCATTATTTATCCAATGCGTTTCAATGCGGCGCAGGGCGATGAGGCTCACTATCATCTCCTGGTATGGCAAGGTGGCACGTCTGCCAATGCGCTGATTGAGACCCCGGCTGATGATTTGACTTTGCACGGTGCCTTAGTCACGCTCGGTGCGCAACCCGGCGATAATCTGACCATGGCCTCCTGGAACCAGCGACGCGACTCACACAGCCCTGCACCCCGAGAGAAAATTACCGGCGATCTGCTCGATATCTCTATTTCCTGGGCGGATCATCCTGCTGGTCTTCCAGTGTCTGAAGTTTTTCACCAATCCCCAGCCCCTAACCCCCAGCCCCCAGTAACCTGGCGTTTCGCTGGTAATCGTGATCGCTGGTTCAACCGCATCCCTTTGGCCTCCCGACCCGGCTGCCTGGTCTGTCTGTACAGTTGCCCGAGTGGCAAGGTCGGTAATGGGGCCTTGAGCATCCATGATTATGTCGCGGCTCCCTCGCGTTTTGTCGCCAATACCGATATTTTGCCGCCGGACGGGACGCCAGTGATCGTCACGTTTCGTGTGCAGCGGTAACGCATGAAGAGCCAACCTCGTATCGCAGTCCTCATCCCTGCACTCAATGAGGAAGCTTCTCTCCCGTACGTCCTGACCGATCTTCCCAAGGATGTCGTGCAAGAGGTAGTGGTCATTGATAATGGTTCCTCGGACCGCACCGCTGAGATGGCACGCGCTCAGGGAGCCACTGTGCTCAATGAACCGCGCCGCGGCTATGGCTCGGCCTGCCTCGCTGGCATCGCCTATCTCAAGGCCCGGGAGCCTGACGTTGTGGTATTCCTTGATGCGGATTACAGCGATTATCCCGACGAACTCCCTGCCGTCGTTCAGCCAATTATCGCGGAAGAGTACGATTTCGTACTGGGCTCGCGCACCAAAGGTCAGGCGGAACCTGGGGCGCTGCTATTCCAGGCGCGTTTTGGTAATGCGTTGGCGACCTCGCTGATCCGCTGGCTCTATGGTTTTCCTTATAGTGATCTCGGTCCTTTTCGCGCCATCCGCTTTCCCGCGCTTCTCAACTTAGGAATGATCGATCGCACTTACGGCTGGAACGTGGAGATGCAGATCAAAGCGGTGCGGCAGGGGTTACGTATCGCTGAGGTGCCGGTACGTTATCGCAAGCGGGCTGGCGGGGAATCAAAGGTCAGCGGGACGCTTAGGGGTACACTCTTGGCTGGGTATAAGATTTTGTGGACGGTGCTCCGCTATGCGAGAGAAGCCTAAATCGAACCACACGAGATTGGCACACTCCTGTAGGGGCGATCCTCGTGATCGCCCACCGGGAGGCCGCAAACAGCAGGGCGAATACAAGATTCGCCCCTACGCAAGGCACCGAAGCAGTGTCTCAATGGCGTGTGGTCCGATTTAGACGAGTCGAAATTTGCGTAGAGTGGGCACTCCCCACTTTTCTTTTTGCGCAGGTTCGGAATCGATGCACGTTTCAGTCATAATCCCGACCCTCAACGAGGCCGAGGGCATTGCTCAAGTCATTACCCGAGTGCGGCAGGCTGGAGAGTGTCAGCTTATCGTCGTTGATGGAGGCAGTAGCGACGAGACTTTGGAGATTGCCCATTGCCATGCTGACGTTGTTCTCTCTTCGCCGCGCGGGCGAGCGCGACAGATGAATGTCGGTGCGCAAGTGGCGACCGGCACTGTCTTACTCTTTCTCCATGCTGATACTGTCCTGCCCCAGAGATTTCCGACACTACTCGCCTTGGCGCTGGCTGACCCTGAGGTGGTGGGCGGTCGCTTCGATGTACGCCTGGATGCATCAGGTTGGCCGTTTCGGATGATCGAGACGATGATGAACTTTCGTTCGCGGCTAACCCGCATCTCGACCGGTGACCAAGCGATATTTGTCCGGCGCGAGACTTTTCTAGCCGTGGGTGGGTACCCTGAGGTCGAGCTGATGGAGGATTTAGAGCTGAGCCGTAAACTCAAACGAATGGGGAAAATTGCCTGCCTGCGTACCAAAGTGGTGACTTCGGCACGGCGTTGGCAGCGGGACGGAATGCTCAAGACGATTGTCCTCATGTGGACGCTCCGGCTCGGTCACTCTCTTGGTGTGCCACCCGAGCGTCTGAAGGGATTTTACGCGGATACGCGTTAGAGGAGAGCCGGAGGTCACCCCGCTCCTCCGTCCGGCCTTAAAAGACCGGCCTACCGTCCTGTGCCGCTCCGCGGCACCCGCCAGCACGCCGTGCTGGCCTGAGGTAGCCGGGGGCTTCAACCCCCGGCGGTACGATCGGCGGAGTGTTGCCCCCGGGGCAGTATTTGTGCCGAACAGGATTGGGGGAAGCCTGTCCTGAGCTTGTCGAAGGGGTCAGGAAGAGGGGGCTCTCGGCTTGAGCATGGCCCACGGCCCCCTCACCCTGGCCCTCTCCCCTTGTGGGAGAGGGAACCTAGAGCCCAAGGCAACGGGGAAATGGCTTAAGCGAGTAGGATGGGCATTGCCCACCTTGCAGCTGTTATTGGATCTCCCCAGCGTAAATCTGCATCACGGTCCGCAAGAAAGCCATACCTTCCGCTTTCTGCCGCTGAAACGAATTACGCCCGATGATCGAGCCGAAGCCGCCACCGTCGCGGATTGCCCGTGCCTCGGCAAAGAACGCTTCGTCTTCGCTGCGCGGTCCGCCCGAGAAGATAACAATGCGTTTGCCGTTAAACGCGCTCTGGACCACATGGCGCACGCGATCAGGCAGCGTTTCGATGGGAATATGATGCTTCTGGTACACTTTCTTGGCTTCACCTAGTTCGATATGCGCGCTCGGCAGTTTAACTTTAATGATGTGCGCCCCGAGCTGCGCGGCGATCTGCGCGGCATAGGTAACGACATCGATAGCCGTTTCGCCTTCCTTGCTCAGACTAGAACCACGCGGATACGACCAGAGCACCACCGCCAAACCTTTAGACTTGGCCTCTTTGGCAATCTCGCGCGCCTCTTCATACATGATCCGTGCTTGGGTAGAGCCGGGGTAAATGGTGAAGCCGACTGCCGAACAACCCAGACGCAGGGCGTCGTCCACGCTGCCGGTAACGGCAGAGAGCGGGTCTTTCTCATCGTACAACACGTCGTGGTTGTTAAGTTTGAGAATCAGGGGGATTTCCCCGAGAAAGTTGGGGACCCCAGCTTCGATGAATCCTAAAGGTGCGGCATAGGCATTACAGCCGGCCTCAATCGCTAATTGAAAATGATAGTCTGGGTCGTAGCCGTCCGGGTTCGGGGCGAAGCTGCGGGCCGGGCCGTGCTCGAAACCTTGGTCAACCGGGAGGATCACGAACTTACCGGTCCCACCGAGGCGACCGTGGTTGAGCAGCCGGGCGAGGTTCGTGCGGGTACCGGGGTTGTCGCTCTCGTAGCAGCTTAAGATTTGACGTACACGTTCAGTCATAACAACCTCCTCTCTCGTAAGGGATACAATACTATCTATAGAATGATTCTGCCTGAGTCACGTCCTCCGTGCTACCAATGAGCAAAGGCACACGTTGATGGAGACTAGTCGGGACCACATCCAGGATTTGTTGCGTGCC
>JACQEL010000904.1 GCA_016200595.1 Deltaproteobacteria bacterium | reverse complement strand
TTAATCCCACAGCCGCGATTCTCAGCGGCCTGCATATACTCAGGAAATGTTACCCATTCCCACTTGATACCCTTGGCCAACACGTCAAAAGGAATCGCCTCGACATTCACCAGGTCCCAGGCCGCAATCTCATGGACCTCGGGTTTACAGGGGGCGATACCCACTCCGCAGTTGCCCATCACTAAACTCGTCACCCCATGCCACGATGAGGAGGTAATCAACGGATCCCAACAAATCTGGGCATCATAATGAGTGTGAGGATCGATAAACCCGGGCGCTACAATCAGGTCCGCAGCATCGATCACTTTCTTGGCGCTATCGCTGACCTTGCCGATCTCGGCGATCTTGCCGTTGGCAACCGCGATATCCGCGCGGTAGCGGGGCGCACCCGTGCCATCCACGACGGTGCCGTTTTTTATAAGTAAATCGTAAGACATGCTTAATCCTCCTTAGAGTGTCAAACGTGGGCGTAAAACGTAAAGCGTAAAACGTAAAGGAGAAACTGAAGTCTTTTATTACGTTTTACGTTTTACTCGTTACTAAATGATCCCTTCTTTCTCCAACTCGGTTCTCTCCTGCTTAGTCAATTTTAAAAGCTCGTCATACACATAATCGTTATCCTCGCCGTAGCACGGCGCGGCCCGTTCGGTCGGTCCGCCCTGGTTCACTGTCGCGTTGGTAAAATGAAAGGGTACGTCCTTCACCGGCCAGGTGCCAATCTCACTGTGCGATAAAGGGATTAACCACTTGAGATGTTGTAGCTGTGGGTCGCGTTCGACCCGGTCTTGCGCGGTCTGGCATACGCCTGCTGGCACTCCGGCTTTCTGCAGGCGTGCCTGTAAGGCAAAGGGCTCCTTGTCAGTAGTCCATGCACCAATCAACCGATCTAATTCATCCTGATTTTGCCCGCGCGCGGCCAAGGTGGCGAATTGCTCATGCTGCGCCCAGGTGGGATTGCCCATTTCCCGTACCAGTGCTGCCCACTCTTCAGCAGTGGTTACCGCGATAGCAATCCAGCGATCGTTACCGGCGCAGTGATACGCCCCGTGTGGGGCCACTAGCTTAGCGGGTGAGCGATTGCCGGTACGCTGAGAATGGCGACCGTTGACGAGATGATCGAGCACCGCGGTACCGGTCATGTAAATACCAGGCTCGACCTGCGAGCAGTCGATGTACTGCCCCTTACCAGTACGCTTCTTGTGATAAATGGCGCACAGCATGGTTATGGCGCAGTAGTACGCCCCGCTCCAATCCATGTAGGAGAATCCCCAGCCAGCAGGTGGATACGGTGCGGGGAGACCCGACTGTTCGGTCAACCCACTCACCGCCTGGGCGATAGGCCCATACGAGGCGAATTTCACATACGGCCCTTTGTAACCCCAACCCGGCTGCTGGATGTAAATAATGTCCGACTTAATAGCTTTTAGTGTCTCGTAGCCCAGACCCCATTTACGCATGGTCTCAGCGGTGAAGGCCTCGACCACCACATCACTCACCGCTACTAACCGTTTAAACAGTTCGCGACCCTTAGGATGAGCCATGTTGAGACTGACGCCTTTTTTGCCGGCGTTGATGTCATTGAAATAGCCCGCGCGATTCACACTTTTCAGGCCCTCTTGGCTGAGGCCGCTCAGTTCCAGCGCTCCGGCTTTTGCAGCGTTTTCATTCTTTTGTGGAGCAAACGGGGGCATATAGCGCAGAAAGTCGAGCCGATCACGCCACTCAATACGGATCACCTCAGCCCCGAGGCTGGCCAGCAGACGCGGCCCCCCCGCGCCCGCGAGTAACCAGGTCAAATCAGCGATGCGAACTCCTTCCAGTGGCCTCACTCCTCGCTCCTTTCAGTCGCTCCAGGTGTTAGGTGCTGGGTGTTGGGTGCTAGGTGTTGGGTGTTAGTGTTTATGCTTTGTCTTACCCTAGCACCCAGCACCTAGTCCCTAGCACCTACACGATTCCTCGCGCTTTCAGTTTGGCAACATCTTCTCGGCTCATCGCCAACTGCCCGCAGTACAGGTCCTCGTTATGCTCCCCCACTAAGGGCGCGCGCGGGCCTTCACGCCAGGAAACTGCGTTAGGTAACATCGGCGCGCCAATGTAGGAAAATCGCTCGCCCAGCTCAGGATGCTCCACTTCGGTGAACGTCGCTCGCATACGCCATTGTTCATCGTGCAAATTCTCTTCGGGCAGACGAATCGGCGACCAGGGAATGCCGCGGCTCTGGGCGTCGCGCCAAATTTCCTCCATGCCAAACGCGGCTACGCAACCAGCCTGGACCTCAGAGAAGTGGTGAGCAAACGCCATTCCCTTGCGATTGTTAGCGTCCTGATATTTCTCACCAGTCAGGTCACCAGCTTGTCCTTTTTCCTCTAGGAAACCGACCAATGTCTCGTAACCACCAGGGAAAGGATTGGGCAGGACGATCGAATAGCGGTCGTCCTGAGTGGAGAACTGCACCTCAGGACCGATTGCCGGTTGGGCGTGACGGCCAGTCTGGCGATAACACGGAGTCTGGTTGTAGATCCAATAAGGCACGTCGATCTCGGTGCACACGCTCACTGCTTGATGAATAGGCACATCAATCATCTCGCCCGCGCCAGTCGTCTCGCGGCCGATCAAGGCGCCGACGGTGGCGATGAACGCCTGGTTGCCAGTGATGTGGTAGGCATGCCACATCTGCGGGGCAATCGGCGGCGTGTCATACGTTCCATCCTCTGTGGGATTGTAGCCACAGCACATCATTTGCCCACCGAGCGCAAGGTGCACGAGGTCAGTGGCTTTGTAATCTCGCCATGGCCCACTGCGACCGAAAGGCGTCAGGACCACGTAAATAAGGCGCGGGTTCAACTGCTGCAGAGCGCTCCAGTCGAGGCCAAGTTTTTCCAGCGTGTCGAGCGGCAAACTGTCAAGCAGCACATCACTCTGGGCGATGAGTTGTTTGAGGATAGCGGTCCCTTCAGGAGTATGAATATCGAGTGTCACTCCCCGTTTGCCGAAGTTATAGTGCCAAAAGTATAAGCTCCGGTCCGGGTGAGCTTCATCACGATAGAAAGGTCCAAGCGACCGCGTTGAGTTGCCGCCTGGTGGCTCGACTTTAAGAACCTCGGCTCCAGCGCCGGCCAAGAGCTTGCCGCAGAACTCGCCTTTCTCATCGGCGAGTTCGAGAACTTTCACATCAAAAAGAAATCCTGTCATAAGCAAAGTGCTGAGTGCTGAGTGCTGAGTGCTGAGCCCTAAGTAAAAGACTTTTGTTGTCTGTCTTACTCAGAACTCAGGACTCATTGCTCAGGACTTTTACATGAGAGAAGTACCGGCTGACTCTCCGCCATAGCTGGCAAACGGCACGGTCTGCGCCCGGGCGGTCGGTTCGGTAATCACGTTAAGCAAGGCTGGACGGCCTTTCTCCAACTCCTTCAGCGCGCGTTCCAGTGCGGGGCGGATGGCACGTGGGTCTTCCACCAACTCACCGTATGCGCCTACCCCTTGGGCTACCATGTCATAACGCACATGGCCGAGTTCGCGGCCGGGAACATGCATGTTGTTTCCAGCTCGGGCGGTCCAGCCGGCATTGTTGCTGACCACAACGAGCACCGGCAATTGATTCCGCACGGCAGTATCCAGTTCCATTAAGTTGAGGCCCAGCGAGCCATCGCCGTGCAGCACCACCACCATCCGATCCGGAGCCGCCGCCTTGGCGCCGACCCCGAAGGGCAACCCTACGCCCATGCACCCGTTCGGGCCAGGGTTCAGCCGCGCCCCCGGAGTGAAAGACGGAATTGCCTGCCGTGACATATTCATGATCTCGTGTCCGTCCACAGCCAGGATGCCGTTACGTGGGAGGAAGTCACGAACTTCCTTACACAACCGTAATGGATGCACGGGCGCCTGATCAGAATTGAGTAAAGGCGACATTTTTTCACGGTTCTCCCGATCCTTGGCGCCAAGTTGCTGCACCCAGGCTGAGTCCTCGCCGAACCGTACCCGACCTTTCCCCACTGCGGTCAGTTGTTCAAAGACTGCCTTGGCATCGCCGACAATGCCAAGTTCGATACTACGGACGCGGCCGATTTCCTCAGAGTCCACATCGACCTGAATGAACTTGACATCCGGAGAGAAACGCGGTGGCCGACCATGACCAATGACGAAGTTGAAACGCGTGCCCACAACCAACACCACGTCCGCCTCTTTGAACGCGTAAGAGCGTGCGCCGAGCAAAGACAGCGGATGATCATCTGGCACGACCCCACGACCCTGCGGGGTGGTGAAAAACGGAATGCCAGTAGATTCGACGAACCGTTGCATCTCTTCGCCAGCGCCAGACCAGAAGATCCCACTACCAGTGACTAACAACGGCTTCTTCGCGCTCCTGAGTAGATCCACGGCTTGTTCGATGGAGTGGCTATCCGCGGTCGGAATGGACTTCGCGCCAATAGTCGGTCGTGGGACAACACGTTTCTCATCGATTTTCTCGACCAGCATATTGCCGGGCATGTCGAAGTAGACCGGGCCAGGTTTCCCTTGACGCGCACGAAGCATCATCATGTGGACATATTCCTTGGCGCGCCTGGCCTCATACACCCGTACCGCCCATTTACAAATCGGCTTGAAGATAGAGAGTTGGTCGAATTCCTGGAAGTCGCCCAAATCGTAAAAACTCACCGCTGACGAGCCTCCCAAGGCGAGTACCGGACAAGCATCAAGATAGGCATTAGCAATACCCGTGAGGAGATTGGCCGCGCCAGGTCCCCCCGCACCCATACATACGCCGACCTTCCCTGTGACCCGCGAATAGGCATGAGCCATCATTGCCGCCGCCTGCTCGTGACGCACGTCTACGAGACGAATACCGAGCCGTTCCGCATGCATCGACAAGAGAATGTTCGGTCCGCCCATGATGTAGAAGATCGTATCGACCCCTTCTTCTTTGAGACCTTCAGCGACGAGTTGGCTACCATCTACTTGCGCCATCCGAACCTCCTAGTAAGGACAATTAAGAATTAAATAGTGAAGAGTGAAAAGTGAAGAAGAGCAACTAATGAAGAGTAAAAAATTGCGATTTTTTAATTCATCACTCTTCACTCATCATTCTTCACTGCTTGCGATAGCAAGCTTCCCCCAGGAAGGAGGGCTCGGGTGAGCCCTCCCCTCCTTACCTCCTGGGGTTCCCCGGAGCCGCTTACGCCGACACTTCCGTGCTGCGCAGCAGCTTACCCGGCAGGGCGCCGGAGCAAGTCCCATCCTCGAAAGTGACCACACCATTAACCAGGGTGTAGTGGAGCCCAACAGGCTTCTGGATGAGCCGACGCTCGCCACCGGGAAAGTCCTTCGCATAAACTGGGGTGTCGTACATCATCCCCAGTTTATCGAAGTCGTACACGATGATATCTGCTGCCATTCCTTCGCGCAGGAGACCACGATCGCGCAAGCCAATCAGCCAGGCCGGGAGCGCGCTCATCTTCCAATGCGCCTCCTCCAGGCTCATCAGCTTCTCATCGCGGATCCAGTGGCTGAGGAAATAGGTGGGCCACGCACTGATCGTCAAGTATTTGGTATGGGCCCCACCATCAGACACCGACAGATGCGTGTAGGGATGTTTCAAAATTTCGCCGACCGCGTACTTGTCACCGTTGACGAAGTCGATCAGACCGAATTCAGTCTTCAGTCCATCATCGAGCGCGAAGTCAAGCCAGGCATCCAGTGGAGCCTTACCAGTCATCTTGGCCAACTCGGCGATCGATAGACCTTCGTACTTACGGTTGCGCTCTTCGTGCACTTCCAGGATCTTTACCTTATTCCAGTTTTTGTGGAAGATGGTGGCCGTGCACTCGTCGATATCTTTCTTCATGGCCGCCCGCACTTCGGGTTTGCGGAGCTTAGCCGCGCGCTCTTCGGGGGTTCCCACCAACGGCTGTACCCAGTTAGGCATATCGTCAAACAGGTTGTATTCGGCCAGCGAGAAATGTGTGGCGATATCCATGCAGATGCACTGGGCGTACATGGGATAGCCCTGCTTGTTCACTTCCTCGACCCAGTTGAGCTGTACCTTCCAGGTGTCTGGTGACTGTTCGGTATGGGCGATGGCACCCCACTGCACCGGCCGGCCACTAGCTTTAATCAACTCGACCAGGAAGGGATCACCACCAAAACTCTGGAGTTCGCCTACCGTCCAGCCGACGTGGCCGACACCAAATTCCCGCTGAATCTCGGCCAGCGCCAGAAACTCTTCATTGGAGGTCACATGGGTAGGCAGGAAACTACCGTCTTCCGGCCGGTCAATCAGGTTCTTGTCAGCCGAGAAGCCAAAAGCCCCAGCCTGCATGCCTTCACGGAAGAGATGTTTGAGCTGGGCCAGCTCTTTATCGGTAACTTTGGTCCGCTCCCGGGCTTCCCGCGCCCCTAATACGAAGGCTCGCAGAGGAGAGTAAGGGAACAGCGACCCTACATTGAGCCCTAATCCCTGTCTCCCCAAGCTGTTGAGGTATTCCGGAAAGGAGATCCAGTCCCAGCGCATGCCTTTGGCCATGGATTCGTAGGGGATTGCCTCTACGCGGTCCATCATGCGCATATTCAGTTCGCGATCCTCTGGTCTACAGGGGGCAAAACCGAACCCACACTGTCCGATCGTCAGTGTAGTCACGCCGTGCCAACCGGACAGAGTGCAATAAGGATCCCAGTTGATTTGGGCGTCGTAATGGGTGTGCAGATCAACCGCGCCTGGTGCGACGATCTTACCGGTCGCGTCGATTTCTTTCTTCCCCTTGGCTTTGAGGTTGCCGCTGATCTTGGCAATCTTGCCGTTTTGTACCGCAAGGTCGGCACGATACGCCGGCAATTTGCTCCCATCAACGATTGTGCCGTTACGAATGATAAGATCGTACTCAACCATGACGTCCTCCTTATTACCGCTGCTGAAAAAATTCTAGGGTAGCGTTCCTCTTTCAGGTCGAACCGGTTCGTCCTCTTTTCCTGACATAAGCATGGCGACTCCGTTGACATGAGGGGTCTCACTCTCAACCACCCCTAAGGCGATGGACTTTAGCGCGTTGAGATAATCCTCCACT
>JACQEL010000903.1 GCA_016200595.1 Deltaproteobacteria bacterium | reverse complement strand
TACCGTAAGCGCCTGCTGGGCTTCTCGCATACCGGCTGGCAGGTCTCCCCGCAAGGCATAGAGCAGCGCAAGGCCCCAATAGGAGAGCGCCTGAGGGATGCGGCTGCCCTGTTGAGCGGCGCTCGCGGCTGCCTGCTGTAGAGTACTGAGGCCTTGGTCGAAGATGCCAAGAAACCCGCGACAGGTACCGGTGATGGCCAAGCACTGCACATAAGGAGAGGTAACGAAACCCATCTGCTCAGTAGAGAGGCCAAGACGGCGAAGCAGCTCTACTCCTTCTTCAGCGACTTGCAATCCTTCGCTGAGCCGCCCGGCGATCCACAGGAGGTGGGCGAGAGGGCCACGACTAATGATCTGCAAATGGACATCGCCCAGAGAGTCAGCTAATTGCTTGGCCGTGCTCGCATGGACCAGCCCTGGCCGAGGCCGTCCCCACAGTACATACGCGATGGCCACGGTAGCGTGCAGTTCTACGAGGAGACGAGTATCGTTAAGACGCTGGCAGACCGCTTCGGCCGCAGCAAACTGCGCGCGTATAGGACTCTCGTCGCAGCTCTGACGCGAGAGCACGTTGATGAGGTGGAGGCGCGTGCGCAGCTCTCGTCGATCTCGGGCCGAGCTCGGAGGCAGGGTGGCGAGCAAGCGTAAGTACTCTTCCCAGAAGTATAACGCTTCACTATCGGCGTACAGATTAAAGGCGCGTTGCCCGGCCAGATCCAGATAATAGAGGGCTTTGTCAGTATTGGCGCTCCGGCTGTAGTGATAGGCTAGCAAGGTCACCTGTTCGGCTAAGCGATCGCCGGACAATGCTTCTATTGCGGTTCCGACCGTTTCATGCAGGAAGGTGCGGCGCTCATGCAACAATTCGTGATAGGCGACTTCTTGAGTGAGCGCATGCTTAAAAGTATAGACCGGATCTGGAGATACTGTGGTCTCGTAGAGGAGTTCGCGCGCTTGTAAGGTGGCGAGGGCCTGATCGAGTTCGGACTCCTCCAGACCAGCGACCCGGGCTAACAACGGGCGGGCAACTTCTCGGCCAATCACTGCCGCGGTCTGCAGGAGTCCCTTGAGGGTCGGTGGCAGGCGGTCGAGCCGGCTGGCTAACATACCCTGAATTGTAGCTGGCAGAGTCCATTCAGATGGCGGGCGCGCGAGAGTGTAAGCCCCAGGTTGCCCTGTCAGGGTGCCAGTTTCGACGAAATTCTGGACGACTTCTTCCACAAAAAATGGGTTCCCGCCACTTTGCTCGTACACTAGCGGCGCCAGCGTGGCGACCGCTGGATCTGTCCCCACTCGGGCCGTAAACAGAGAGGTGCTGGTATCCCGTGGCAGCGGAGTAATTTGCAGGCGGTGAACGAAGGATTGCTCTTCCCAGGGATAGTTGATTCCAGGACGGTAGGTGCACAGCAGCACCACCGGCAACGCGGCGACGCCTATGGCCAAGGAGTGGAGGAAGATCAGGCTGCGGGCGTCGAGCCAGTGGAGGTCTTCAATCAGGAGGGCAACCGGCTGGTGGCGACTTTGCAAGGCAATGAGTCGTTTAATGGCTTCAAGAACCTTTTGTAACCGAGCTTCGGCTGGCAGGTTTGCGGTTTGCGGGTCGCCACTGTCGATCCCTAAGAGTTCAAGCAAGACTGGCACATAGGCAGTCAGAGAAGCGTCAACGGTAGTGAGCTTGCTACGCACCCGTTCCCGATACAGGTCTGGAGAGTCCTGGTCGCTCAGCTCGCAATACCGTTTCAACATCTCAATCAGCGGCAGATACGCACGAGTCTGGCCATACGGATAGGCTGCCCCTTCGATCAGCAGGTACCCGCGTGCATGCAAAACGGGTTTAAGTTCTTCCAGCAGGCGTGATTTCCCTATGCCGGCCTCGCCTATGAGTGAAACAACCTGTCCTTGGCCAGTGCCAGCCAGAGCGAGAATCTCCTGAAGTTGGGTCAGTTCACGTGCGCGTCCGACGAATGGACTGAGCCCCTGTGTCGCCCGGACGGCTAAACGTGAGCGGGAGGCTCCTGGACCCAGCAATTCATAGGTCTCGAGAGGTTCTTGCACTCCTTTGACTTTCACCGCACCGCGGGCAGCGAAGCGGAAAAAATCGTGCGTCAGACGGTAGGTGTAAACTGTTACGAGGGTCGAACCTGGCGGCGCAAGTGATTCCATCCGTGCTGCCAGTCCGACCGCATGACCGACCGCGGAGTAATCCATGTAAAGATTGGTGCTAATCGTCCGCACGACCACTTCGCCAGTGTTGACGCCGACACGAATTTGCAACGAGATACCATGATGTTCGCGCAGTTCGACCGCATACTGAGCAACGGCGTCGTGCATGAGGAGAGCCGCGGACAGCGCGCGTTGGGCATGATCCTCCAAGGCTAGTGGGGCACCGAAGAGCGCCATGATGCCGTCTCCCAGGATGCGGTTCACTGTTCCATCGACGCGATGGACCGCCTCCATCATGCGCTGTAGGCACGGATCAATGAGTTGTTTGGCTTCTTCAGGGTCCAGGCGCTCCATGATGTCCATGGAGCCTCGAATATCAGCGAACAGGACAGTGACGATTTTTCGCTCCCCTTCAAGCGTGGCTTTGCCAGAGAGGATACGATTGGCGAGGTCAGAAGGAGTGTAGAGGATGGGTCCGAAGTCCGAAGTCCGAAGTCCGGACAAAGGGGTGACTTGGGACCTGGGACTTGGGACGTGAGACTTGGGACGTGAGACTTGGGACTGAGGAGGTGGAGGTGGGGCGAGGAGCGAAGCGCCACATTCGCCACAGAACTTCTTACCGGCCAGAGCCGGGGTTCCGCAGCCTGGACAGAGAAATGTCAGATGGACGCCGCACTCCTCGCAGAATTTCGCTCCGTCAGGATTGGTTGTCCCGCATTTTGTGCACTGCATGGCCTAGTCCTCCCTTGCCCCTGTTTGGATTTGGAGAGGAAGCTATCCAGAGGCTACATCTGGTCTATCGGCCACATTGGCTGCGGGTTAAGGCTTGAGGTTAAATATTTTTCGCCTTTTTCGTCTGATCACTGAAGTTTTGACCTCGTTCGCAGGCTCCGCTCCGCCTGGGGTGACAAAAATTCGCTGAGGCTGAGAATGGCAGGAGATCCTGTGTTTGTTCCCTGCGCCCGGACCGTTTCTGCGCCTGCACGACTCCCCTCGTGCCCGGGCTCTGCCCGGGTACGCCCTGAGTGGCAGGCTCTGCCTGCCGGCGGCCCTCGTGCAGCGGCGGAGCCGCCCGTTCCTTGCAGTCCCCGGCAGAGCCTGGGACCGAGCAGGCCTCAGGAACAAAAGCGGTTTGCTTTAACGCTTGAGAAATTGGCTGACTATTTCCGCCGTGCGTTGCGGTTGCTCAAGGAGTAAGGCATGGGCTGCACCGGGTACCATCGCGGTCTCGGCGCCGGAGATGCCTCCTTTGAAGACTTCAGCGAGAGCCGGTGGAGCAAGCCTATCCTCACTAGCCCAGATAATCAGAGTTGGCACCTGTATACGAAACAAGCGATCTTTCAGTCGTGGGTTGTACAAATAGGGTGGTTTCCAGCCCAGCCGGGCTGCGACCATCTGGGCTTTGTAGAAAAGCATATAGGCAGCGGGAGGCATCTGATCGGATACTGTGCCAATGGCTAACTCGGAATTGGGGTCGTGAAAGAGCAACTCGCGCGCCTCGTGTTGTCCGCCTTCAGCTTTCGGCGTAACGGTGTAGAAGAAATTACCGATCCGTGCTTGCGGAGTTGAGATGCCGGGAGGGTCGATTAACACCAGTTTGTCTAAGCGGTGAGAGTAGCGAGTGGCGAATTCAGTGGCGACCCACCCTCCGAGCGAAGCGCCAACCAGATTCACCTTCTCTAATTTCAGCGTATCCAGAACATCGAGGCAAAAGAACACCGCGTCTTCAATGGTCTCCAGATCATCGAATCCTTCGCTGTCAGCGTAGCCAGGCAAAGCCGGCGCACACAATGAGAAGGAAGCAGCCAAGGCCTCGTGGAAAGTCGTAAGGCCGGCATCGGCGGGCAGGCTATGGATATCAGCCACAAGCCCATGCAGGTACAACAGGGGGGTGCCGCTGCCGCCACGCAAGAGTTGGATTTTTTTGCCACGAATCGTCAGGGTGTCGGTCTGTAAGGCCATAAAGAGTAGTCCTGTTTGACAATGTACAGAAGTGAGAGCGTCGTAACCGCACATCTGGGGTGCGTGAGATTGTCGTGGCGGCGGTTTGATGATAGACAGCACGCTAACGATGCAGGATCAAGCGCCGCCAACCGGGATTAGT
>JACQEL010000902.1 GCA_016200595.1 Deltaproteobacteria bacterium | reverse complement strand
CTTACTGGTTTCTTGATCGAATCCTTTAATTGGCGCATCGCTTACTGGGGGTTAGCCGCACTGGCCCTGGGGGGCATGCTTCCCCTGGTTTGGTTCTTCCTCACTGATAGGCCGGAAGAGCGCGGGTTGACTCCACTGGGACAGGGGAGTCTTGCCACGAGTGTTCCGAGTGTAACCGGAGAACGAGATGCAGAGCCGGAGGGCTGGACGCTCAAAGAGGCGCTCTACACGCCGACCTTCTGGCTGTTAGGGGCGGCGTTCTGTCTGGGACTGATGGCCGCCCTGGCCACAGCCGCGCACCAGGTTGCGTTCCTGCAAGATACTGGACTGACACTGGAATCGGCTTCGACCGTTGCCGGAGTCACGCTAGGCATAAGCATGGGCGGACGCTTTATGGTCGGCTGGGCGAGCGAGCACACTCGTCATCTGCACTCTGTCTTGTCGTACTGCTTGGTCATGCAAGCGGTGGGCATCGGAGCACTGTCATGCTTGAGTTTTCTTGGCTTTTGGGCGGTCGTGATTTTTGTCGCCTTTTTCGGACTGGGCTATGGAGGGCTCGTCGTCCTTTGGCCTCTGATCATTGGTCACGATTTTGGTCTGCGCGCTTTTGGCGCTATTGCCGGAGCACTGGGAACCGTATCGGCAAGCTTGGGGGGCGCGGTGGGACCTGTGATGGTCGGCGCCATCTATGATCACACCGGGAGCTACTTCTGGGCTTTCGTAGCCTGTACTATCGTGCTGCTTCTCGGGGCTGGTGCCGCCCTGATGGCCCCAGAGCTAAGCAGCGCCAGTCCTGAGCTCACTCCCGGCCGTGCAGTTGATCATAAAGGGGAAACCGTTCGTGGTAGAGGTGTTGACACGGCTTCTTAAGAAAGCGCTCCTCATGCCGAAAATATAGAAAGAGGCGCTGAGATGAGATTCTCAAGTATGCTGTTCATCTTTGCTACCGTTTGTTCCCCATTACTGGCTTCTGGCGAAACCGTGCGCGAGATTGAGCTGATCGATGGCAGCCTCATCCGGGCAGAGGTCGTGTCGATGAGCCAGGGGGTATACCGGCTGCGCTCGGACCTCCTGGGCGAGATCGAGGTTCCTGAGCAGCGTATCAGGGCCATTCGCTCACCAGCAGCAGAAGCTGCCACCCCAAAGATGGATGGAGAGCCCGAGGTGGAATCCTACGCCCCGGGTGCAGCCTTTTCGCCGCCGGCGCCAACACCTTCAGCAGCAGAGCTTCAGCAAAGGCTCCAACAAGACCCTAGAGCCCTGGAGAAAATCCTCTCACTGCAGAATGATCCTCTCGTGCAAAGTATCTTAGGAGATGCTGGGACGATGCGGGCGCTTGAAGCAGGAGACATCGGTACACTCCTGAACGATCCGAAGATCAGGGCCTTAATGAATCACCCGACCGTTCAGGAGTTGAGTCATGAGCACGAACAGTGAGGCAGAGTTGGCCTTCCTCGTGAGACTTGTCCTAAGTAGACTCCAAAAGTCTGTTGACAAGCCGCGCACAGGCTGGAAGCCTGTGCCACCCTAATGGAGCCAGCCGACCAGGTGGCGCAGCCATCTTGGCTGCGCATGCACGTTACCAGTGTCAACGAATTTTTTATGTTCTATTTAATAGTGCGCGATGATCTCACGGGCAAACTCGACGATACTTTCTTCGACGTATCCCCACGGCGGTGAGATCACGAATTGTGTTAAACCAGCAGCCTCCAGTCGTTTGAGGCGCGCGATGAGGTCCTCGCGTGTGCCAGTAAGGCTCATCGCTTGAATTGCCGCTGGGGTGATGAACTCTTCCTCGCCAGGATGGAGAAACCGCGAGTGCGTCGCATGGATCTCGGACCAGCGCCGTTCCAGATACGCACAGTAGGCAGGCGTGAGAAAAGCTTGCAAGTACGACGGCGGGGTTTTCCCCTGTCTCACGATTTCGTACGCATAGTGCAGAGCCACAGCGATGCGCGGCCCCACGCGCGCCAGCACGCGCGGGCTCTCCAGTCCTTCGCCAGATCGAAGCACGCACGAGACGCTGATAGTGACGACCGGGAAATCCGCCGGTTGGGAGGCTGGCTTCGTCCTGCCCTGCGCAACAGTGGCAAGGTTCGCCGTGAGCAGGTCTGGAGAAAGGATGCTAATCGTTATCAGCCCGTCGCTCAGTTCTCCGGCCAACGCCAATGCCTGAGGGTGAGAGGCCGCAACGTAGATCGGGATGGGGTCGCGGACATTGATGTATCCGTGCTCCAGATCAAAGAATCGCACGCGGCTTGACCGGCCTCGCTCATGGTATTCGACCTCTTGGCCGCGCAGTAATCCGCGGCAGACCTCAATGGTGTGACGAAAAGCGTCGAGGCGCACCGGGGGAAGACCCATCGCTCGCCAGGCGGTGTGGCCGGTGCCGAGACCCAAAATGACCCGGCCCGGAGCGAGCTGGTTAACCGTAGCAATGGAGTGCGCGATCACCGGCGCGATGCGTGTGCCGGCGATCGCTACAGCCGTGCCCAAGTGAATCGTTTGGGTGTGTTCTGCTGCCAAGGTCATGCAGGCGTAAACGTCGGAAGCCAGCATCTGCGTGTCGACAAACCAGACCTGCGAGAACCCCATCTGCTCGGCGAGCACCGCGTGCTTCCAACTGTTGAGAACATGCGATTGGAAACTAACACCGAAATTCATAACAACCCTCACATGGGGATTGGGGGCTAGGGGTTAGGGGTTGGGTGAGAATAGGACCAATCCCCAATACTCATTAAGAAGCATTCAGCAATGCGCGTTCAGCGATGAGCCAGAAAGCCAAAGGTGGGCAGTGCCCACCCTACTAAACAGCTAACTGACAACTGATAACTGGCAACTGACAACTCCTTCCTCACCGCGGCTCTAAGGGCATTCCCTCCCGTCGTCGCACGTCATTCAGATACGCCAGGATGCCGTCCTCGACGGTGTACTTCGGGGTGAAATTCAATTCCGTGCGCAGCCGGTCGGTCTTGAGCAGCGAGGTCACGACGAACGGTTTATCACTAACTGAGATCTTTGCCTGCGGCAGGATTTCTCGTAGATAAGCGGTAATTTCGCCCGTCCGTCGGCTCGGGCCGCTCATGTTGAAGATGCGGTGCTTGAGGTCTTTCGCCTGGTACGCTCGGCGGAAGACCTCGGCCGCATCGAGTACGTACAGCCAGTCGGCTACCTGCTCGTCGGGCGGCAGTGTGACCTGGTGTCCCAAGAGCGCCAATTCGGGTAGCACCATAAAGTGATCGGCGTCGGCGCCGCGGCGCTGCCCGCGGCCCATGCCGAACACCGAATTCGGGCGGATGCCAACGGGATCAAGCTTATAGGCCTGCGCATAATAATTGGCGATATGTTCGTTAAACAGTTTACAGGCGCCATACACCGAGTCTGGCGCTGGCGGGTCCTCCTCGCTCAGTTCCGCACCGGCAAGGGTTGTGCGCATCGGGAACACCGCCACAGAACTCATGTAGACCACGCGGGTAATACCGGTGAGCCGGGCGGCTTCGAAGATATTAGTCGTGCCGATGCAGTTGACGTTGATCGAAGGCAGCGGGTTACGAATTCCCCCAGTGCCCAAAAAATAGGCCAGATGGATAATGCCTTCGATGTTATATTTCTTGATGGTGTCGATCAGGGCGGTGACTTCCATCACATCGCCAGGCACGACCTTCACCTGTGCGGCCACGTCGGCAATCGCCGCCATATTCGGGGCCGCATCGAGCAGGACTAAATCCTTTTCACCAGATTGGAGCATGTGTCGGGTCAGGTGCCGACCAAGAAACCCCGTACCGCCGGTAATAAGAATTGCCATAGAGAATCCCCCTTTATTCTCGCTCCTTACCACAGAGAGGTTTTGCTTGACAGCGGTCCCCCGGCAATGCGGCTTCCTTTACTTGCTCCTGCTGCTACCCTAAACTCCGAGTTGTAAACGAGGAGAACGAGCGATGCTGACAAAAACAGGCGACGTTCAGGAAGCCCAGACGAACTTGAAAGAGTTGCTGTCTCTCGTGCAAAGAGGCACAGAAGTCGTTCTTACAGAGAAGGTAACATTCCACTGGCCCGCTTAGTGCCGGTCTCACTGCCAACTGGACAACGCAAAGCAGGATTGCACGTTGGAACTATCTGGACGAGCGATGACTTCGATGAGCCGTTGCCCGACTCATTCTGGACGGGGAGCAAAAGTCGAGCGACCATACTGAAGAAGTAAAGCTTAAGGCATCATGATCATCATCCTCATGGGCGTCTCCGGCTCGGGCAAAACCACGATTGGCCAGTTGCTCGCCCAGGATCTCGGCTGGCCGTTCTCTGACGGCGATGACTTTCATCCCCAAGCCAATATCGACAAGATGCGGCAGGGCATCCCTCTGACCGACGACGACCGCGATTCCTGGCTCACTGCGTTGCGACACTACATAGATACTCTCCTTGATAACCGCCAATCTGCAGTCTTGGCCTGCTCGGCGCTCAAGCAAACGTACCGCGACCGTTTGGGCGGCAATAGGTCGGCAATCTGCTTCATCTATTTGAAGGGTGACTACGCCCTCATTCGCCAGCGACTGCAAAAGCGCCAGGGGCATTTTATGAACGCAGACCTCCTCGCCAGTCAGTTCGCCACGCTGGAAGAACCCGAAGGCGTGCCCGCTATCGATATCGCGCAAGAACCGAGGGCGATCGTCGAGAGTATTAAGCAAGCCGTAGGCGCGACAATAGGGTAACAACCACCGCGTAATAACAAGGACTCCGTTTCGAGCTGAATCATTTTTTGAAACCTGGGAGACTTGACGCCTCGGCTCTGTCATGTTGACATCTGACGGCTTCTCCTGAGGGTTAGGAAGGGGAGTAGGTATCCTTGTTACAGCGGTTTGCACCTGCATGAAGGGAGAAAGAAGGTAGGCCGGAATAAGCGGAGCGTTTCCGGCATAAACGAGCACGCCGGGAACGGCCCACGACTGAGAAAACGGTCGGTCTCCTTGCGCACATGAAAACCGCTGTAGATTCTATTTCAACTCACCCTTCACAGCTCTGGCAGGAATGCATCCATACGCAACTGTACACGGGGAGGGCACATCGATGAAATCTGCCTGCGGCAATAGGTTTAGCGTTTCGACAAAGCGCGCATTCTTCATACTCTTGCTGGTCTTGTTGTGGGCGTCGCCTGTGCGCGCGCAATATGGGGGAGCCGAGCATCACCAGGGGCCAACTGGCAAGGGCTGGTCGGAAGAGCGCGGCTATGCCCCTCTCGCCCTTATCAGAGGAAATGGCATCAGTTGGTACGGTGGCCCGATCATGCGCGATACCGTGAAAGTTTACTATATCTGGTACGGCAACTGGCAGAGCGGTCCCAAACTGTCCGATAGCCTGTCCACCGTCAACCTGCTGAACGATCTCTTCGCCACCACCGGTGGCATCGGCGGATCAGGCTATGCCCAGATTAATACCACCTATAGTGATAGTATCTCTCCGGTCACCGGGAACATGGTATTGGCGGGCTCCATAACTGAGAAATACCCTCAAGGTAATAAGCTCAGCGATTCCCGAGTGCTTAGGATTGTCTCGAACGCGCTCAAGAAAGGCAAACTACCGCTAGACGCTAATGGCATCTACTTCGTGCTGACCTCCTCGGATGTGACTGAGACGTCCGGATTTTGCTCTTATTATTGTG
>JACQEL010000010.1 GCA_016200595.1 Deltaproteobacteria bacterium | reverse complement strand
TCGCCCTCGCTCCCAAGGAGGCGGACAGCTATGCGGCGCTGGCGGAGGTGCTGAGCCGGGTGGGCAGGACGGAGGAGGCCCTAGAGGCCGCCGTACAGGCGCTGGCCTTGAAGCCCATTGTTCCGGACAACCACTTAGGCAGCGTTGGCGCAGCTTACGCGGTGGCCGGGCACTACGACGAGGCGCGGGCCCCCTTGCAGCGCTACCTCAGCCGCTACCCCAACATGCTGCCTGGCCATCTCATGCTGGCAGTGGTCTACAGTGAGTTAGGCCAAGCCGCCGAGGCGCGGGCGGAGGCCGCCGAGGTCCTCCGGCTAAATCCGCATTTCTCGCTGGCAGTGCACAGGCAGAGGATGCCCATCAAAGATCCGGCAGTCTTAGAGCGTCATCTTGCTGCTCTACGCAAGGCGGGGCTCAAATAAACGATGAACGATGAATGATGAACGATGAATAAAGAACAGAAGTGCTGAGTAAAGAAAGGCGCCCTCTCACGTTTGACGCTTTACGCTCTCAGCCAGCGATCGACTATGAGCCTGCTATTCAGATCACCGCCAAATTGAAAGTCTTGAACCGTTGGATGAGACGAAAGTCTTCACCGTTGCGGCGGACGGAATCCCTGAGCGAAGGCCTCGTCCCTAAGTACGGAAATATAGACACTCGTGTCAAACAGGAAACGGGTCGCCACTACTCTTCCCACACATCAGGAAAGTCAGGCGCCTTCCCTGCTACTCGGTCAAATCCATCGATCACGGCTTTGCGAAAGGCCACGAGGTTGATCGCCTCACGAATCGCCTCGGACTCGCTACGCGTGCGCAAGATTCTCTGTGCGCGCTTGAGCGCCTGGGGGTCGAGCAAGACATTTTTCCTCACGAGCTTGCTCATACTTTTCTCCTTATCTAGCGAGTTTTCTTTATCCACTTTTACACGTACGCTCGCCTTTGCCCAGAAGACTGTTCCACTAGTTGACAACTGCGAGGAACCAGCCACCGTAACGTGCGCTGTGCGCGCCGCTGCGGGAACCACACCTCATATCGTGCGCCTAGCGCACGCTACCAGCTTCGGGGTTACCGAACACAGCCAGAGGGCATCCGCGGAAAGGCGATTAGCAAGCGCATGCTGCGCCTGCGCAAATGCTACGGGAGACCAAGGATGGTGCTGAGCTTTCTCCTGGACGTACGCCTCAACCCGCTCAATCTCGTTCCGCAAGGAACCCGCCACGGCAATGGCTCGGGTTCTTAGCTCCCACTCGCCAGTTTCCAGGCTGCGCAGCCGCACCAGAATCGCACCTCCGTCAAGAGCGAAGCGCAATGCGAGTCCAGGACCAGGACTCCCAGGTCCACAAACATCTATAGAAACGCCACGGCAAGATATGGAGTCGATGATAACACCACCTGTTTGTGTGCCACTGGCGGCTGGTCCGCCAGTGCGACCGGCCAGCACGGGTAGCAAGCTACCCGTGGCACCCGAAAATCCACATCTTGGTGTGTTTTCCCTATAGATACGTTGCCAGCGTTTTCTCAGCGAGACGCAAGAGCAAGACGACGACGACATCACTTTCATCAATCGCCAAGACTCGACCTTGGAGCAGGTGGCTGGGACCTTAGCCAAGAGTCGCAAGCGTCGTTGAAACTGAAAATGGACCGCAGAAGGTCCAGGGTTGGCTCGCACGCGGGGGATATCGCAACGGAGCGTTTCCCCCGGAGATTGTTGAACGCGTTGTTCGGCCGTGAGTTGCTCCGCCATAGAGCTGTAGAGGCGACCAACGGGTCGCCTCTACCCTTGCTAGAGAGCAGAGCTAATCTTCTTTGAGATTGAGAGATGCGAGTGGTGCCCGATCCACCACCGGCGCTCGCTTCGTGCCTGCTTGCAGCTTAACCGATCCAGGGAAGCGCTCAAACGGATCGGGCAGATCAATCTCTTTACCAAACGCCTTCAGCGCCGGAAGAACTTCCTGCCCGAATAAGCGGATACTGGTCTGGCGGTCTTCATTGCTGACCCGACCCTGGACTTGGAAGACGGTAAAGATGCCGGGACGCAGCACGCGCACGATGCTCTTGAGCTTCTCAGTCACCGTCTTGGGCGACCCGACGACCATGAGGTAGCTCTTCTGCGCCTTTTCATAGGCCCCCTGCAGTTTGCGGCGGATTTCGTCGTAATCCTTGCCCTCGTTTGGGCTCTTCCCTTCCTGGGATTGCTTCAGTCGATCTGCGCTGAGCCCCACCCATCCACCACCGGGGAGCCGTGACAGTCGGCGAATCGCATCTTTAGAGTTGTAGCCGGGCGGCAATGTATGTTCAGGGCGGGAGAACGCGTTCGCTCCGCCACCGAAGACAAATTCTTTGCCCAACTCTTGCGCCTTCTCATCGGTGTCAGCGACGAACACGCCCATCAGATAACCAAAGTTCTCCGGACCAGCCTGATAGCCCTGCTCGGCGGCAATATCCGCGTAGAAATCCCACAGATCACAGGTCGGGTTGAGATTGGTCACCAACCCAATATACGGGTACGCATGCTCCGCACACCAGCGCACAGTCTCGGGACTCAACACACCCGGAATCCACATCTGCGGATGGGGTTTTTGATACGGCAGCGCCCAAGGGTTCACATGGCGATAGTGGAAATGTTTCCCTTCGTAGCGCCATGGTCCCGGCTTCGTCCACGCCTGGATGATAAAGTCGTGCGCTTCGTTGAAGTACTCTCGGTTATAGGCCGGATTGGCATTGTTGAAAAACTGCTCACTGCCCGCGCCTCGCACCCAGCCAGCCACTAAACGGCCACGAGAGATCAGGTCGATCTCGGCCAGTTCTTCTGCCATGCGCAACGGATGCTTGAGGACCGGCAGGGGATTGCCGATTAACACGATCTTCGCCTTCTTGGTGATGCGCGCCAGGATCGACGCCTCGACATTCATCACGCTGCCCATACAGAAGGGATTGCCGTGATGCTCATTCAACATGAGCGCATCGAATCCCATCTCCTCGGCATAGCAGTATTCGTCGAGAAAATAGTTGTAATCGACGGCGGCCTTCTCACGGTCGAAATACTTATTCGATATGGCAAAGAAGGCTTCATGTCTGAGCACCTCTTCCTCGGGCACCCAGCGATATGGTCGTTCCGTGAAATATCCAATAATCATACTGAGCTGCTCCTTACTTTTTCGTGCTTCGACAGGCTCAGCACGAGCGGAAATCCCTCATCAGATACCCCCGTTCGCACTGAGCTGGTCGAAGGGTGAACACGGAGTTTTCCGTCATCGCTTAAGCGGCCAGAAATGCTTTGACGGCCCGCACAAATTCTTGCGAATTCTCGATTTCCGGCCGGTGCCCGACATCTGGAATCTCGGCAACTTGCGCGCCAGCAAGGGCTTTCTGGTACGCCTTGATGCAACCTTTGGGAACGATGGCGTCCTTTGTGCCCCACACCAGTAACGTCGGCAGTTTCTTCACCCCTTCTAATAGATAGCTCAGGCTCGGGTTATGCATATAAGGCTCCCAGCCGATCCTGGCAGTTTCCGTCCGCGCATCCTCAAACGCCTCGAATTGCTGGGGCGTCATCTCTCCGCCATAGACCTTACCGAACTCGGGCGTTGCCCGGTCTGCCACCGTTGACCGCAGATATGTGCGAATGGTGAGGGGAAAAATGTCGGCGATTTCACCCTCGGTCGGCTTGAGGCCCATAGGGGCGACAAGGACCATATGGGAAAAGATCTTCGGATCGGACGCCGCCATCTCCGCGGCAATGAAGCCGCCGGCGGAGAAGCCGATGACATCGATGGGATCGAGGTTCATCTCGCGCAGTACTTGGGCGTAAAACCCGCCGAGATCACGGTAGTTCCTGATCCAATCGAGCCGTGGTGTTCTGCCAAATCCGGGCTGGAGTGGAATAAGCAACTCGCGTTCCTTAGCCAGTTCCTCGTTCCAGTTCATCCAGCCCGGGTACCCTAGCTCGTCATGAAACATGAGCAACGGTTTACCCGAGCCACCTCTGATGAGCACTAGTTCAGTCCCGGCGATATTGGCCGTGGTTTCGGTCCAATTTGCCAATGATAGACCCTCCTCCTTAATAAAGATTAGAAATGTACGTCTTTCGATAGCATATATGACACAGGCAGGGAAAGTGTTGGCCACGCTGAGAGCGCGAACCCTGCCAGAAGAGGCGGAAATCAAAGGGTTTTTTGCAGCAGAGCTTCTGCTGGAGTCTATACTGAGTACTCTGTCAATCTCTAACCTTGGGGTCTT
>JACQEL010000922.1 GCA_016200595.1 Deltaproteobacteria bacterium | reverse complement strand
CGCGCGATACTGTCGCAGTGGTCGGCGTAGGCGGAGTAGGCTCGAACGTCATTCAGATCGCCCGGGCTTTCGGTGCGGGCCAGATTATTGCCGTCGATGTGCGCGATGACAAACTGGAGGCCGCCAAAGGATTGGGAGCAACCCATACAGTGAACGCGACCCAGGGAGACGCCGTCGCTGCTGTCCGCGCCCTCACCGCTGGCCGTGGGGTTGACGTGGCTATCGAAGCCCTGGGACGCCCTGAGACGGTGGTGAATGCCTTCATGATGGCCTGTGATGGTGGACGGGTGGTAGTGATCGGCATTGCGCCCGGCACCACCGTCGCGGGTATTGAAATCACCCGCCTGGTACGGCGCGGGATCCAGTTGCTCGGCTCTTATGGCAGTCGCGTCCGTACCGACCTGCCCGAGGTGCTGGCGCTGACGGCCCGGGGGCAGGTGAGTGCCTCGCAGCCGATCACCCGTCGGTACCGTCTCGAACAGGTCGCTGAGGCCTACGCGGCGCTGCAGCGCGGCGAAATTATCGGGCGCGCTATTGTCACTCTGTAAGCACCAGGAGGATCGAAGATGTCCCACACGCAACTCCTCAACTACATTAACGGCGCATGGTGCCGCTCTGAGGCTGGCGAACGCCTCCCTATTGTTAATCCGGCCACAGCTGAGACGATGGCGACCATGCCGTTGTCTCCGGCGGCGGAAGTAGATGCAGCGGTGCGGGCGGCTGCCAACGCTTTTCGCGAATGGCGACAGACTCCTGCGGGAGAGCGGGTACAATATCTGTTTAGACTGAAAACTCTGCTCGAAGAGAACCTCGACGACATAGCACGTACTATTACCAACGAGTGTGGCAAGACCTACACCGAGGCTGCGGGTGAGGTGCGGCGCGGTATTGAAAATGTAGAGGTCGCGTGTGGCATCCCGACCCTGATGCAGGGTGCCTACAGTGAAGATATCGCGCGGGGTATAGACGAAATCCTGATTCGTCAGCCGCTCGGCGTGGTCGCGGCGATTACCCCCTTTAACTTCCCTGGCATGATCCCCCTCTGGTTCCTCCCCTACGCTCTTGCCTGTGGCAACACCTTTGTCCTCAAACCCTCGGACAAGACGCCAATGACCGCGCAGAAGATCTGCGGGTTGCTCGCGCAGCTCGGCTTACCTCAGGGTGTAGTCAATCTGGTCAACGGTGCCAAAGAGACCGTTGACGCTTTGCTCGACCACCCGGAGGTGCGCGCGATTAGCTTTGTCGGCTCTAGTCCGGTGGCGAAGTACGTCTACAGTCGAGCCACAGCCAACGGCAAGCGTGCTCAATGCCAGGGGGGAGCCAAGAACCCGCTCATCGTCCTGCCCGATGCCGACCTGGAGGAAGTCGCTCGTGTGGCGGCGGAGTCGGCCTTTGGCTGCGCCGGGCAGCGGTGTCTGGCGGCCTCGCTGGCTATCACAGTTGGAGAAGCCACACGAACGTTTACCCAAGCCATGGCAGAAGCCGCGGTGTCCCGCAGGGTGGGGTACGGACTGGACGAAGGGATCGAGATGGGACCGGTGATCAGAGCCGAGAGCAAAGCCCGGATTGAGAGTCTGATCCAAGCCGGGGTGGACGAAGGAGCCAAAGTGATAGTAGACGGCCGCAGTGCGCGTATCCCGAGTTATGAGCAGGGCTACTTCCTCAAGCCGACCATTCTCGAAGCGGTGAAGCCAGGCAGCCAGCTTGCCCAGACAGAGATCTTTGGTCCCGTGTTGGGGGTAATGGCCGCACGCGACATTGACGAGGCCATTGCCATAGTCAACCGCCAGCCCTATGGCAATATGGCCTGCCTGTTCACGCGCAGCGGGGCCGCGGCTCGGCAATTTCGTTATGAGGCCCAGGTAGGCAACCTCGGCATCAATGTGGGGGTGGCGGCGCCGATGGCCTTCTTTCCCTTTTGTGGGACGAAGGAGAGCTTCTTTGGTGACCTGCACGGGCAAAGCCGTGATGCGGTGGAGTTCTATACCGAGAAGAAAGTGGTGGTGGAACGCTGGCTACAGTGAACAGAACTGGGGAGCGTTTCTGCAAGGCCGAGCTGTATCGGCTGAAAGGGCAGCTTGCGCTGCAGTCCCAAGTCCAAGGTCCCAAGTCCCAAGTCAATAATCCGCAATCCGCAATCTGCAATTGGAGGCCGAGGCGTGTTTTCTGAAAGCCATCGAGATCGCGCGTAAGCAGCCGGCGAAGTCGCTAGAGCTACGTGCTATGACGAGTCTTGCTCGCCTATGGCAGCAGCAAGGCAAGAAAGACAAAGCTCACCAGATGTTAGCGGAGATCTACGGCTGGTTCACAGAAGGGTTTGACACGAAAGACTTGCAAGAGGCAAAAGCCTTACTGGATGAACTGGCCCGATGACCCGGACGGACGCACAAAGGAGGTCGCGTGAAATTCTCTGAGGTCGTAGACCAGGCGGTTGAGCTCCTGCGCCGCAAAGGCCGCGTGTCGTATCTGGCTCTCCAACTGGAGTACGACCTCACTGATACGCAGCTGAAAGCGGTGAAGGTAGAGCTCCTCAAGGCGAGACAGGTAGCGAGAGACGAAGGGGGAGAAGTGCTCGTCTGGGGAGGAGACGGAGAGTCGGCCTCAGTGCCAAGCAGCCCGCCGCCCCATTCTCAACCTCCAGCCAGTTACACTCCCTCCCATTTGGCCGAGCGTATTCGTGCCGAACAATCTGCGATGGAAGCGCGGGGCGCAACTGATGGTGAACGCAAGACCATCACGGCCCTGTTTGCCGATCTCAAGGGCTCCACGGCACTCATCGAAGGACTCGACCCCGAAGAGGCTCGGGCCATCATTGATCCGGCGTTGCAATTGATGATGGACGCGGTGCATCGCTACGAAGGCTATGTGGCGCAAGCGTTGGGCGATGGCATCTTTGCCCTGTTCGGTGCGCCGCTGGCCCATGAAGATCATCCCCAGCGGGCGCTCTATGCGGCGCTGCGCATGCAAGACGAGATGCGCCGGTATGCAGACACGCTTAGGACAAAGGGCTATCCGCCGCTGCTGATGCGGGTCGGCGTAAACACCGGGGAAGTGGTGGTGCGCTCGATCCGCAAAGATGACTTGCATACCGACTACGTGCCGGTGGGGCATTCCACCAACCTGGCGGCGCGGATGGAACAACTGGCGGCGCCAGGGTCAATTCTCGTGACCGAGGATACCCACAAGCTCACGGACGGATACTTCGAGTTCAAAGCGTTAGGCAAGACCCAGATCAAAGGGGTGGAAGCGCCGCTCGCTGTCTATGAAGTGCTCGGTGCGGGACCGTTGCGTACGCGGTTACAGGTCTCGGCCCACCATGGGCTGACCCGCTTCGTGGGGCGGCAGAGTGAACTGGACCAGCTGCAGCAAGCTCTGGCGCAAGCCAAAGCCGGGCACGGCCAAATCGTCGGGGTCATGGGTGAACCGGGGTTAGGCAAATCCCGCTTGTTCTACGAGTTCAAGTTCACCTCACAAAGCGGCTGTCTCATCCTGGAAGCCTACTCGGTCTCACATGGCAAAGCCTCACCGTATCTGCCGCTCATCGAACTGCTCAAGAATTATTTCCAGATGCAACCCCAGGATGACGAGCGCACGCGACGGCAGAAAGTCATAGGCCAGGTGTTGGAACTGGACCGGAGTTTAGCAGATACGCTCCCGTATCTGTTCGCATTACTCAGCATTGAAGAGCAACCCTCGTCTCTCCAGCAGATGGACCCGCAAATTCGCCGCCGTCGCATCTTTGAGGCGCTCAAGCGGCTCTTCCTGCGCGAGAGTCTCAATCAACCCCTCCTGCTCATCTTTGAAGACCTGCACTGGATCGACAGCGAGACGCAAGGGTTTCTCGATACCCTGAGTGAAAGTGTGGCCAGTACACGCATTCTCTTGCTCGTCAACTACCGGCCTGAGTATCGCCAGGAGTGGGGACAGAAGACGTACTACACGCAATTGCGGTTGGCGCCATTGGGACGCGAGGAAGCGGAAGAGTTCCTGGACGTGTTGCTGGGTGAGTCGTCTGCTCCCCAAGTGGGAGCGGCCGCTGGCCGCTCAGGCGGCGGGACGCCGCCCCCACTCTACACCCTCAAACAACTCATCTTGGAGAAGACCGCAGGGACGCCCTTCTTCATGGAAGAGATTGTCCAGGAGTTACTGGAGCAAGGGGTGCTAGTACGCGACGCCGTAGGGGTACGGCTTCGGCCTGGCTCTTCCATTGGCCATGTGCCCCTCCCTACCCATCTGCATATTCCGCCCACCGTGCAGGGGGTGCTTGCCGCGCGTATCGACCGCCTAGCACCAGACGAGAAAACCCTGCTGCAACAGCTCGCGGTCATCGGTCGCGAGTTCCCGGTGAGTCTGCTCCGCCAGGTCATCGCCCAGCCAGAAGATGAACTGTATCGCCTCCTTGCCTCCCTCCAGCACAAGGAGTTTCTCTACGAACAGTCCGCCTTTCCCGAGGTTGAGTACACCTTCAAGCACGCGCTGACTCAGGAAGTCGCCTATGGGACCGTGCTGCAGGAGCGGCGCAAGCTCTTACACGAGCGCACGGCGCAAGCGCTAGAAGCCCTGTACGCCGTCTCCCTGGATGAGCACTACCGCGACTTGGCCCATCACTACGCGCGCAGTAGCAACACCCAGAAAGCGGTGGATTATCTGCATCTGGCTGGGCAGCAGGCTGTGCAACGATCGGCAAGCACGGACGCAGTTGATCACTTCACAGCTGCGTTGAAGCTATTGGAAACTCTGCCGCTCTCGCTTGAACGCACCCAGCAAGAACTTTCCCTGCAAATTGCCCTGGGGGCTCCGTTACTGGCCAGTCAAGGTCTTGCTTCGTCTGAAGCAGAGCGAGCCTACCGCCGGGCTCGGGAGCTCTGTCAGCAGATGGGGGAAACCGCGCTACTCTCCACCGTGCTGTGGGGGCTGGGGGTCTGCTCTCTCCAGCAGGGAAAGATAAGAGCAGCGTGCGAGATCGCAGAACAGGGCCTCACCCTAGCCCAGCGCGGACAAGACCGGGCCTCCCTTATGGTGGCCCATAGTGTGTTAGGGACGTTCTTGTTCTTTTTGGGAGAGTTGAGCCCGGCGCGCACTCACCTGGAACAGGGGATTGCTCTCTACGATCCGCAGCTCCACCACTCTCTGGCCCACCATTACTGGTGTGATTTCGGAGTGCTCGCTCGTGGCTTTGTGACCCAGGCCTTACGACTGCTGGGTTATCCAGACCAGGCGCTGAAGAGGAGCCGTGAGGCGCTTACTCTCGCTCAGGAGTTAGCTCACCCTCAGAGCCTGGCTTTCGCCCTGTATGCCGCTGAGGTACTGCATCATTTTCGTCGTGAGAACGAAAGAGTGCAGGAACGGGCCGAGGCAGAGGTTGCGCTGGCGGGCGAGCAGGGATTGCCGCTCTGGTTGGCGTGGGGGACTATGTTCCGAGGGTGGGCATTGGCCGAGCAAGGAGAGAAGGAAGCAGGGCTTGTGCAGCTCCGTCAGGGCTTCGCCGCCTTTCGAGCTACGGGCTCTGGGCTGTTAATCCCCTATTGTCTCTGCCTGTTGGCTGAGACCTATGGGAGAGTGGGACAGCTAGAGGAAGGGCTGAGCGTGCTGACCGAGGCCCTGGCCGTGGTGAACAGTAATGAAGAACGTTGGCTGGAGGCAGAAGTGTATCAGCTCAGGGGCACACTAACGCTCAAACAGTCCGGCGTCCAAAGTCCAGCGTCCAATGTCCCTAACACCCAGCACCCAACACCTAGCCCCCAAGCGGAGGCGGACGCCGAAGCATGCTTTCTCAAAGCCATCGAGATTGCTCGCCAGCAGCAGGCGAAATCGCTAGAATTGCGCGCGACGGTCAGCCTCGCCCGCCTGTGGCAGCAGCAGGGCAAGCAACACACAGCACGCCAGCTACTATCAGACATCTACGATTGGTTCACCGAAGGGTTTGATACGAAGGATCTGCAAGAGGCGAAGGCGCTGTTGGAAGCATTAAATCGAACCGCGTGACATTCTGACATTCTGTCTCACCGCCGGGGGTTGAAACCCCCGGCGAGATTATCCCCTGGCATGGCGGCAATTTTCCTGCACGTGCTCTCCAGTTGTCAAATAGTGCCGCCCGGCATTTTCCTTGCCCTGGCAAGTCCGAAGGAGTAAAGAAGCAGCATGCGTTGTGCGAGCTGTGGGTTTGAGAATCCTGAGGGGACGAAGTTTTGTGGCGAGTGCGGCAGCTCGCTCACCAATCGCTGTCCGGGCTGTGGGGTGGACAATCCGCTGCAGTTCAAGTTCTGCGGCGCGTGTGGAACCTCGCTCAGAGCTGGAGAGCAAGCTGCGCCCGCCAAGAACCGTAGCCGCCAAGGCACCCAGAAACCCAGCCGAGTGCCGCATGCTTCACGACCGGCTGCGCGAGCCTCCTTTCGCTCGGCATCACCTGAAGCGGAGCGGCGTCAGCTTACAGTGATGTTTTGCGACTTGGTCGGTTCCACGGCGCTCTCTGAACAGCTTGATCCCGAAGAGCTGCGAGAGCTCGTGCGAGCCTATCAACAAGTGAGTGCCGAAGTGATCACTCGCTATGAGGGCCATATCGCCCAATACTTGGGCGATGGTCTGCTGGTTTATTTTGGCTATCCCCGCGCTCACGAAGATGACACGCAGCGAGCCGTGCGGGCAGGGCTCGGGATCATAGAGAAGGTGCGGGACCTGACTACGCAGTTACCGGCTGCCCTCCAAGTGCGTATCGGCATTCACACCGGGCCGGTCGTGGTGGGCGAGATCGGAGCGGGCAAGAAGCGTGAGCAGCTGGCTTTGGGAGAAACTCCGAACCTGGCAGCGCGGCTGCAAGGCTTAGCCGAGCCTGACACT
>JACQEL010000897.1 GCA_016200595.1 Deltaproteobacteria bacterium | reverse complement strand
TCGCGTCCTATTTCCCCAAACGATCGTGATGGAGCAGGTGACAGTATGAGTACCCTTGGTAAGCAGATTTTAGCTGGCTTGACAGATGCCCGGGACTTTGCGCAGGGCAGAACGGCGGGACAACGGATCCATCGGGTTGCAGTTCCGGAGCAGGTCGATGTCCGGAGGATTCGCACCTACTTGCAGATGACCCAGAGTGAGTTCGCGACGACCTTTGGCTTTAGCCTGTCCTCGGTGCGCAACTGGGAGCAAGGGAAACGCGTACCGGAAGGACCCGCTCGCGTGCTGCTGACCGTCATTGCCCGAGAGCCCACTGCCGTAGTCCGCGCCTTGAGGAGCAAGGCGGCGGCCTAACCAGCGCCTCCAGGCCGACCGCGGCCCGCGAGCGGTTCTGAGGGAATGTGAAACGCTACGGTGGGGCCGCGGCGGCTGAGGCGAGCCGTTGGGCTGACAGAGGTGGAGAGCAGGCTAGAGCCAAGATTGTGTGAGGGGAGAGCCGACCTGGCGAAGGAAGCGAGGAGGAGTATACCCACGCATGGATCCTCAAGAGATTCGTGAACACGTGAAGAGGATCGAGTGGTTTCATTCGATCGATCTGGGGCACGGGATCGTCACACCGGGCCGCGACCGTTCCTCAGAGAAGCTGGAGTGGATCCAATTGCCTGCACACCTCGACGGTTGCACGGTTCTCGATATCGGAGCCTGGGACGGATTCTTTTCATTCGAGGCGGAGCGTAGAGGCGCGCGTCGAGTTCTCGCTGTCGATTCGTACTGCTGGGGTGGGGAGGGGTGGGGCACCCAGGGGGGTTTCAACTTGGCGAGACGGGTTCTGAGCTCCCATGTCGAGGATTGCGAGATAGAGGTGCTCGATCTCTCTCCGGAGCGCGTTGGGACCTTCGATGTAGTACTTTTCCTGGGAGTTCTCTACCACATGAAGCATCCACAAGCGGCGCTGTTGGATTCGTGGAGCTGAACTGTGTCTTTGAACGCCCGCGTTGGCGGAGAGCGGGACGGGCGGCGAAGCTCGCCTTCAAGGGCAAATCATCTTTCCTCCGAGCGTATCGACAAGGAAGAGTTGTCTACCACGCTCGTAAAGGGTAAAAGGCAGCCCAACAAAGGCGTGCAGGCGCCCGCTGCCAGCCTCCGCTCCTGCGTCGCTACGGCTTCCAGCGGCGCCTGACGCCCGACGTTAGCCCTACCTTAGCGGAAATGTCCATCAAACTCGTAACGGACTTTGACCAATTCCGAGACGCACTCAATGAGCTTCGTCGTGAAGCACTCGCCTCGGAACGAAGCTCATCACCTCGATTCAGTTTCTTCGAGGTTCTAGGCCTGCAGCGAGCAGAGAAGTTCCACTCAAGATTTCTGGCGTCCCTGCTCGACCCAGCGGGAACGCATGCTCAGGGTTCGCTCTTCCTTGAGCGATTCCTTGACCACTGCATTGAAAGGCATCACGGATTCGCATGTTTTAGAAACCAGCTGGCACGCCAGGGACTCGATCGGTGGCACGTCCGTACCGAGGAGTCGCTTGAGACGGGCCGTGCGGATATCTGGCTCGAATTCCCCCCCGGCTCAGAGCCAGAAGTCACCATAATCATCGAAAATAAAATCGATGCACTAGAGGGTGAGCGGCAACTGGAGCGGTATGGCGACGTCGTCTACAGGCGTCCGCTGGGCGCGCTTGTGTACCTTACACCGGCCGGTGCCGAGTCAGAGACTTGTGGCAGATACATAGACCGATATACTCGCCTCTCCTACTCCGCCGATGTCGTCACATGGCTGACTGACTGCATTGCTGCCATCGAATCCCCGCGGGTAAGAGAAACGGTGAGGCAATACATGGATAGTGTCCGTAACCTCGATAAGGAGGGGGAGAAGCTGATGCCTGGTGATGAACAGATACAGGAATATTTCAAGCGCCCTGAAAATGGGGAGGCGGTGTTAGACATTGGACGGTATGCTGAAAAAATCAGCGCGGACCTGCAGAAACAATTCTTGACGCAACTCGGCCAGGATCTTGATAATCGATTGAAGGGCTGGCGCGCGAGCCCAAAAGACGGCAAGCAGAATCTGTCGAATCTAAAGTGGGACTGGTTTCCAGATCCGAGGCCGACCGATGCTAAGTATCTCCGACCGAGGGTTGGACATGACCCCTCCGGTCTGTTTGTCGGTGTCTACGTCGGACTAGAGTCGGAAAAGGAGGATACAAGGCAGCGCATCAGAAACCTCGTGGCCGGATGCCCCGAGGTCGCGACGCTGCGGTCTCGACTGGTCGAGACCTGGCCCGAACAATCCGGACAATGGGATACGCAGGGGCGGTACGGGTCACTGGCGTTCAAGCGTCTTAATTTCAATCTGAGAGAGCCTCGTGATTTAGCGAGATTCGGCTCCAACAAGCAGATGGTGGTCAAAAAGTTTATTAAAGAAATAGCACAACTCTTTGAGTCGATAAGGCCTGTACTCAAAACCGCAAACGACTGCATCGAGAAGCTGAATGACGCGCCGTGAATGGAGCGTTAGGCCTATAACGATGAGCATGGAAGATATCCGGTATGGCGACAAGGCGATCTTATCAAATGGGGCCTGAACTTACCCTGAACCCACGCTATGCACAGGGGAATAGGGAACGTTCTTGAATTAGTGGAATAAGTGGACGAAGTAAAAGGATAAAAACCTTGAAGAACAGAAGCTTCAGCAGCACGATCTTGCGGAGGATGGGCAAGCCGTACTGCATAGAGGAGGACTGCCTAACTCACCGTTCCACCCGACCGCGGCCCGGTGGCGGTTCTGAGCGAGTACGCAAGGCCACGGCTGGGCCGCGGCGGGTGACCGCCGGACGTTAGGCGTCATTCGGCACCCATCATTTGTCCCACCGAGGACATGAGGAGGCTCGCATGGACAGTGTGATATCTGCGATCATGGCCTGGAAAGATCTGATCATGAAGGTCTTCGGGCAATACCCACTTGCCGCCGCTCTCATCACGCTCGTTGCGGTCGGAGCGTTTTTCTATCTTGAGAAGGTGGCGCGGCCTAAGCAACCTGCGACCAACATACTCGGTGTCTTGCTCGGATGGGCTGTTGCCGTACCTATTTTGGGCACCGTGCTTTGGCTTCTCGGACAAGGGTGGGACGTTTTTAAGGCCATCGTGCCTCCGGTTGCAAACGCTCTGAGTTCGCTCTTTTCCATCTACCAAGAACACCCCCTGCTTGTGCTGCCACTTATCCTCATTGCTGTCGTCGTGTACTTCGCATGGAAGCGCTGGCGACCTAACGTGCTTCCAAACCGCCTGCTCCGCCTAATCGTTCTAACAGCCGGCGTAACGGTTGTCGCGCACATCGCGAGCCCACTCGTAGATCTTCTCAGTACCAAACAGACCGCCCCCAGCACGCCAACGCCCGCGGCCACTCAACCCCACCCGCCGTCCGCCCCCGCCTTATCCCCAGCCAGCACTGGGTCAAGCTCAAGCGTACCAGCCTCCGCCGCGTCTGCCTCACCCTCGACAGCACCTCCGGCATCCGTCCCACCCCCCACCGATTCGGACAAAGGACATGCAGTACAACGCGCCCCAGGACCGCAATGATGACGCCTAACCCGCGCATCAACCCAACCCCTCGACAGCGGCGTGTAGCGCCGTTGTCGAGGGCCGGTTATGCGCTACGTTAGGCACGATACGAGGGAAGTGATGTCAGCGCCGCGATGAGAAGGCTGACGGTGTGAGAAGAAATGAGCACAGCTGAGAGATACGATCACATTGGCACCGACTACGCGTCCGTGCGAAGGCCCGATTCACGCTGGGTTGCCCGGATACACCAAGCGCTCGACGGCCACCGCACTCTCGTCAACGTAGGGGCTGGAGCCGGCTCCTACGAACCCAACTTCATATCCGTGGTGGGAGTCGAACCCTCACAGATCATGATCCGGCAGCGCTCGTCATCGGCCGCACCGGTGGTATGCGGCGTGGCCGAGCAGCTACCGTTCCTGGATGGTGCATTTGACGTGGCTCTAGCCGTATTAACCGTGCATCACTGGTCTGACCCGGGCGCAGGCCTGGCGGAGATGCGCAGGGTTTCGCGGAAACAAGTAGTCGTCACCTGGGATCCGGACGTTTTCGCCCGGCAATTCTGGCTAGTGCGTGACTATCTGCCGGAGGCGGCGGAACGTGAGACCCAACTGGCTACCCTTGCTACGGTGGTGGCACATCTTGGACCCGCCACCACCGAGATGTTGCCGGTACCGGACGACTGCACGGATGGCTTTTTCGGGGCGTACTGGAAACGACCTTATGCATATCTGGATGCGACTGTTCGGGGAGCAATCTCTGGGCTAGCTCTACTCGACCGAGGTGTTGTTGCCGCCGCACTGGCGCGTTTGAGGTTCGATCTAGGCTATGGACGTTGGCACGCACGATACGCGGAGCTAATGGACCTTTGCGAAATCGATCTGGGGTATCGTCTCGTGGTTGCTGAGCAGTGAAATAGACGGAGTCGTCGGTATGTGAGGTCCCGTGCCTAACCATCGCCTCCAGGCTGACCGCCGCCCGCCAGCGGTTCCTCCTGAATCTGAAAAGATTCGTTTGGGCTGCGGCGGCTGAGGCGAAACGTTAGCCCGCTCACGAGGTGTCAATCTTGTCACTCTTTCCCCAGTACAGCTTGACGACTCCTAAAAATTTAATATACCTGATCTGGCATGGTCTGGAGGACGGACAAGTCACTTGTGTGGATCGGATCGTCGCGTGAAGACCTGCATCAGTTTCCTGCAGAAGCCCGACGAAAAGCGGGCTTTGAGTTGCGCGCCCTCCAACGCGGAGACGAGCCGATGGACTCTAAGCCGATGCCCATCGTTGGACCGGGAACCTACGAACTGCGTCTCCAGACTGACAATGCGTACCGTGTGTTCTATATTGCCAAATTTCAGGAGGCGATCTATGTGCTCCATGCCTTCCAAAAGAAAACCCAAAAGACTACCAAGCACGACATTACCCTCGGCCAGCAACGCTACGAAGAGGCGCGACGTTCTCACCGGTCTCAACAACCGAAGGCCAAGAATCCAAGTCCTTCGCGGTAGCGACAATGTGTTTGAAGATCTGGGATTTGAAGCGCAGGAAGCAGCCAATCTCAAGGTACGGGCCGATTTGATGCTGGACTTACGGCGGTACATACAGGAGCGGGGCTGGACGCAGGCAGAAGCGGCGACGTTCTTTGGTGAAACTCAACCGCGTATCAGTAACCTGCTCAAGGGCGAGCTCAGTCGGTTTAGTATTGATAAGCTCATCAATCTGTTGGCGCGGGCCGGGCTAGAAGTACAAGTCGAAACCAAATTGAAGGTTGCGTAGCCGGGAGCTGGGCTAACCATCCCGCGCACGGGACCGCCGCCCGTTTGCGGATGCTGCTGAACCTGAAAGGACCCGTCCGGGCGGCGGCCCGAGACGGCGGGCGTTAGATGACAGAAGCGACTGTCTGTCCGAAAGAATGACATAGAAGTAGGATGTCAGGGCATAAGGGAGACTGGCCATGACCTTTGAGGAAGTGCTGGACCAAGTTCAAGCACTGCTGCAGCAAGAGAAACGGGTCTCGTATCGCGCCTTAAAGCTCCGGTTCAGTATTGATGATGACTATATCGAAGGCCTCAAGGACGAACTCATCCACGCCAAACGGGTAGCTGTGGATGAAGAGGGCAAGGTACTTGTCTGGGTCGGGGCTTCGCCCGTTCAAAGTTCCGAGTTCAAAGTTCAAAGTTCCACTCAGCCCCCAACAGTTGTCAGTTCAAAGTTCCAAGTTGTCAGTTCCCCACAGCCTCCCGCTCCTCAGATTCCGAACCCCGAACTCCGAACGTCCCAATCCCCAGCCGGTGAACGTCGCCAGTTGACGGTGATGTTCATTGACTTGGTGGGCTCGACGGCGCTCTCCCAGCAGCTTGACCCGGAAGAGTACCATGCCCGGGTGCGCGCCTATCAGACCGCCTATGGCCAGATCATCGCCCGCTATGACGGCCATATTGCCCAATATCTGGGTGATGGCGTGCTGGTGTACTTTGGCTATCCGGCCGCCCATGAAGATGATGCGGGACGCGCTGTGCACAGCGGCCTGGCCATTGTGGCGGCGGTCAGCCAGCTGCTATATACTCCGCCCTTACAGATCCGCATTGGGATTCATACCGGGCCGGTGGTGGTCGCCGAGATTGGCACGGGAGCGCGGACCGAGCAACTGGCGTTAGGCGAGACGCTCAACATTGCTGCCCGGGGGCAAGGGCTGGCGGAGCCGGACACGGTGGTAATGAGTGCTACAACCTATCAGTTAGTGCAAGGCTTGTTCGAGTGTCAGGAGTTGAGAGCACAGACGCGCAAGGGCATCTCGACGCCGATGGTGATGTACCGAGTGGTAGGGGAGAGCGCAGCGCAGACTCGCTTTGAGGTGGCGATACAAAGAGGTTTAACGCCGCTGGTGGGCCGAGCCGACGAATTCGCAGTGCTGCAGCGAGGCTGGGAACACGTCAAGGCAAGCGCAGGCCAAGTGATACTGCTGAATGGCGAGGCGGGGATTGGCAAATCGCGGCTGGTCCATGAACTCAAAGAGCAGCTTGAGCATGAGAAAGTGCCACGGATTGAGTTTCGCTGCTCTCCCTATCACCAGAATAGTGCCTTCTATCCCATCATCGACCACTTGCGGCGACTCCTCCGGTTTGCGCGTGAAGATACTCCCGCCACTAAGCTGGAGAAGCTCCAGCAGATGTTGAGTCTCTATCGCTTCCCCCAGGCCGACACGGTGGCGCTCTCAGCTGCCTTTCTGTCACTCCCCCATCCCACAGGCTACCCCACTCTCACTCTAAGTCCTCAGAAGCAGAAATAGAAAACTCAGGAAGCGTTGGTCGCCTGGCTGGTCGAGGAGGCCGAGCGGGCGCCGGTGTATTGTCTGTGGGAAGATCTGCACTGGGCCGATCCCTCGACGCTGGAGTTCCTGCGACTCTGCCTCGACCAGGCACCTACGGCCCGGCTCCTCTTCCTCTTGACCTTCCGACCCGACTTCAGACCACCCTGGAGTATGCGCTCCTATTTCAGCGTGCTCACGCTCAGCCGTTTGGGGCGGCAGCAGGTGGAAACGATGGTGGCACAGGTCACCGGCGGCAAAGCGTTACCCGCGGAGATCGTGAAACAGATTGTGACTCGGACTGATGGCGTCCCCGTGTTTGTGGAAGAGTTGACCAAGTCGGTAGTGGAGGCCGTAGGAGCCCACGGCAGTGCCTCCCTCCAAGCACTCGCCATTCCCGCGCCGTTACAAGATTCGCTGATGGCGCGCTTGGACCGGCTCGGACCAGCCAAAGAGGTGGTGCAGGTGGGCGCAACGCTGGGACGGGAGTTTTCTTACGAACTCATCTCACTAATGGTTTGAGGGTACTCCAGACCCTTCCCGAAAGTCCGGAGCGCGACCGGCAAGAACTGGGGTTGCAGACTGCCCTGGGCCTCGTTTTGCAAACCATCAAGGGCTACGCGGCCCCAGAGGTGGACCACGCCTACACCCGCGCGCGGTGGCTCTGTCAGCAGGTAGGAGATACTGCACAGCTCATGTCCGTACTGCGGGGACAGTTTCTGTTTTATACTGTGGGGGCTGAGTACCGGACCGCCTTGGAGTTGGGACAGCAGATGTTAACGGTGGCTGAGCGCGCTCAAGCGCCTGAGTACCAGATAGAAGCCCATCTCGCTATGGGGCTGATTACGCTCTATCTGGGAGAGTTGCCCCGGTCCCGGACCCACCTGGAGCAGAGCATTGCTATTGACACTCCCCAAGGGCAACCCCTGCAAGCGTTCCAATACCTGGGACATTCGCGTGCTATGAGTTTCTCCTATTTAGGACGCACTCTATGGCTGCTCGGCTATCCCGATCAAGCGCTTCAGCGCAGTCAGGAAGGTCTCACCCTTGCCCAAACGCTCTCGATACCTATGACTGTGGCGCAAGCGCAGGGGATGCACACACTACTCTACCAAGTACGTAGAGAGAATGGGCTGGCGCAGCAATGGGCGGAGAAGACGATCGCGTATGCAAGCGAACAGGGGTTTCCCTACTGGCTCACCTTATGCACGATGGTAAGGGGATGGTTGTTAGACCGCGAGGAACAGTCAGGCGAGGGGGGTGCGCTATTCAGTCGGGGGTTGGCTGGTTATCGGGCCACAGGGGCAAAACTTGGGCTATCATGGTTACTCGCCTTGTCGGCTGAGGCTGCTGGGAAAAACGGTCAGAGCGAAGAAGGGTTACAGGTGATGGAGGAAACGTTGGCCTTCATCGAGCACTCGACCGAGCGGTACTACGAAGCCGAAGTGTAGCGACTTAAAGGGGAACTCCTGCTGACGCAGGAAAGCAAAGAGCAAAGAGCAGAGAGCAAGGAGCAAAAGTCAGAAAATACCGATCCCCGACCCCTGGCACCTGACCCCCAAGGCGAAGCCGATGCGTGCTTTCGCAAAGCCATCGAGATTGCACGCAAGCAGCACACCAAATCCTGGGAACTGCGTGCGTCAACCAGTCTCGCCCGCTTGTGGCAGCGCCAAGGCAAGAAAGCTGAAGCTCACAAGCTGTTGTCGGACGTGTACAACTGGTTTACCGAAGGTTTCAGTACAAAGGACTTGCAAGAGGCGAAGGCGTTGTTGGAGCAGTTGGCGTAGCGTTTCGATGTGTCTATCAATTACAGGCTCTTCCCAAAACAGTTACTACAAGTGATTTATTCAAAACAGCGTGAGGCAGATCCATGAAATTCTCCGAAGTGGTCACACAAACGGTTGCCTGGCTGCAGCAGGAGGGCCGGGTCTCGTATCGTGCACTCAAACGGGAGTTCGACCTCGATGACGAGTTTCTCGCGGATGTGACGATCGAGATCATCGAAGCCAAGCGCCTCGCACGCGATGATGATGGACGCTTTCTGGTCTGGACAGGCGCTGCGCCAGTTCAAAGTTCCGAGTTCAAAGTTCAAAGTTCCCTGCCTTCACCTCCCCAGATTTTAGACACCGGACGGAGTGACGGCGAGCGACGGCCGTTGACAGTGGAGTTCATCGACTTGGTGGGGTCTACGAAGCTTTCACAACAGCTCGACCCGGAAGACTATCATGCCCGAGTACAGGCTTATCAGGCTGCCTGTCACCAGGTCATTGAACGGTACGATGGATATAATGCCCAGTACCTGGGCGATGGCGTGCTGGTGTACTTTGGCTATCCAGCGGCGCATGAAGATGAAGCGCAACGCGCCGTGCGCAGCGGGCTAGAGATCGTGACGGCGGTGAACCAGTTGCAGTATACGACCCCGTTGCAGGTGAGGATTGGCATTCACACCGGGCCGGTGGTGATGAGCGAGATTGGCGCGGGGGAGCGCACCGAACATCTGGCGTTAGGCGAGACGCCCAATATCGCTGCCCGCGTGCAAGGGCTGGCAGAGTCGGGTACGGTCGTCATGAGTGTAACAACCTATCAGTTAGTGCACGGCCTGTTTGAGTGTCAAGATCTGGGGTCACAGACGCTCAAGGGCATCTCGACGCCGATGGCAATATACCGGGCGGTAGGAGAGGGCGCGGCGCAAAGTCGCTTTGAGGTAGCCGTCGGAGTTGGGTTAACCCCGTTGGTTGGGCGCGAGGAAGAATTGCAAAGATTATAGCGGTGCTGGGCGCAGGCTAAAGCAGGCGCAGGCCGGGTGGTACTGCTGAGCGGTGAAGCGGGGATTGGCAAATCGCGGCTGGTCCATGAACTCAAAGAGCAG
>JACQEL010000896.1 GCA_016200595.1 Deltaproteobacteria bacterium | reverse complement strand
GATCCACGCGACTACGCCACCTTCGGCGTGCCGATGAAGCAGCGCCGGTCGCGCATGCACGAGGGTTTACAAATCATCCGGCGCTGTCTTAGCGAAGAGGAGTTCAGCTTCAGCGGCAAGTACTGGGAATTCAACCACGTGCGCATGACCCCCAAACCGGTGCAGCAGCCGTTGCCGCTGTGGGCAGCAGCAATTGGGCCGAAAGCCGTGGAAGAGGCGGGCGCGAACGGCTATCACCTGGCGTCGGCGCCACCGGCACCGTTGCAGAAGATCTACGACGACAAGCTACGCCAAGCGGGTCACGACCCGCGACACTTCCAACGGGCTGGGTTGCACGTCGGCCATTTAGCCGAGACGCCTGACAAAGCCTGGGACGAGTGTGAAGCGCATGTGCACTGGCACATGCAGGTACACTATTCTAGGATTATGGCCGCCCCGGAAAATCAGGGCCTCGCTCGTGCCCTAGCCCGAGACCAGAATCTGAGCGTGCCGCCGGTTGGCGAGCTACGCAAAACCGGCCGCGGCCCCTACGGTCCGGCGTATGTCGGCACGCCCGACGAAGTCATCAAGATGTTGGAGGAGGAGCTGCAAGTCTGCCCGATGACGCAGATAATCTTTATTATCGATCCTCCCGGGATGAATCCCCGCCACATGAGAAATTCGCTGGAACTGTTTGCCAAAGAGGTCATCCCGCATTTCCGTAATCGCTAAACAGGAGGATTGCAGGTGAAATCATCTTTTTTTCAGCGGGGTATCTACAGTTCTCCCCAAAAAATCAGTTCGGCCTGGCCCATCCCACCGGCACGCTATGATCCTGAGTTTGGCCGCCGTAGCTTCCATCACGCGCTCGAGCAGTGTGAATTGGCCGACCAGCTGGGTTTCGACTGGGTTAGCTTCTCCGAGCATCATTACTGGACTACCGTGGCTCCGAATCCGGCTCTGGCAGCGGCGGCGGTGGCGACTCGGGTGCGTAGAGCGAAAATCGCCATGATTGGGCATAACCTGACATTGAACAATCCCATCAGAGTGGCGGAGGAACTAGCTACGCTCGACACGCTCAGCGACGGTCGCTTGGTGGTCGGGTTTCTACGCGGCACGCCCAATGAGTTTCAGGTGTACACCGCCAATCCCGCCGAGAGCCGTGACCTAACGCTGGAGAGCATGGACCTCATTCTCAAGGCCTGGACTGAACCGGTGCCGTTCAGTTGGGAGGGGCGCCATTTTCAGTATCGCACGGTCTCCGTCTGGCCGCGCCCGGTGCAACGGCCTTACCCGCGCTGCTACGCGCTCGGTGGCAGCAAAGACACGGCTGAGTTTGCCGCGCGCCATCACTTGGGGTTAGGCTTGGCGTATGTGCCATTTCATCTCTTACCGCCCGTGATCAACTACTACCGAGAGAAATGCGCCGAGGCTGGCTGGCAGCCTACGCCGGACGATATCCTCTACCGCGGGGCAGTCTACATCGCCAAGACCGAGGACGAGGCGCAACAGGGGGTGCCGCGTTGGCTGTTTACCAATTTTAATATGACGATGCGCGGCGGCATCAACGAGGCGGTGGCCCGGCTCGATCCGGCGGGGATGAACTTTGCCAAAATGGCGGAGTTCTCGTTCGCCCGGTTCGTCGGTACTCCGGACGCGATCGTGCAGCAGGTCAAGGAGTGCCAGGAGCAAAGCGGGGCCGGCATTATAGATTTTGGTTTCCACGCGCCCGGGCTGGCTCACGACGAAGTGATGAGTATGCTAGAACTCTTCGGCAAGGAAGTGCTGCCGAGGATTCGCGATATTTAGGCATGCAGAGATCTTTAGTACTGACCGCCACAATTACGGCACAGGTTTTCCCGTCGTGCCAGCTTTGGGTCCCCTCTCCCCTTGTGGGAGAGGGCCAGGGTGAGGGGGCCGTGGGCCGTGCTTCTGCCGAGTACCCCCTCTTCCTGACCTTCCCCCACAAGGGGGGAAGGAACCCATACTGCCGGCGTTCGGAACTAGAGGCGTATTTATGAAGCGTTGTCCTTAGTGAGGAGAGCAAACAGGAGAAGCAGTCATGACCTCAACCCATGTATCCAAGTCTGCCGCGATCCGTGCCCAGCTGAACCATCCGATCATCGACTCTGATGGTCATCAGGTCGAAATGGGTCCGATCTTCTTCGACTACCTTCGAGCCGCAGCCGGACCTAAAGTTGCCGAACGGTTCCCCGGCACTACGTTCGACGGATATACCGACTCGAGCTGGTCAACGCTCTCCCCACAAGAGCGACACGAACGCCGAAGCATGCGACCCACCTGGTGGGCGGTGCCGGCGCGCAACACCCGGGATCTGGCGACGGCGCTGTATCCCCAGTTGTTCCACGAACGAATGGACGAGATGGGGCTTGATCTCTCGGTTGTGTACCCGACCCTCGGTCTGGTAGCCGTGCAGATCGCGGACGAAGAAGTCCGGCGGGCGGCGGCGCGCGCCCTTAACAAGATGAAGGCCGAGATGTTCGCCGGCTATACTGACCGTCTGCTGCCGGTGGCGACGATCCCCATGCATACGCCACGCGAGGCAATCGAAGAGCTGGACTACGCCGTTCACCAACTAGGATTTCGCGCTATCATGATGGCCAGCTACGTCCGCCGCCCGATCAAGGCCGCCGTGCGAATCTCACCTGAGGCTGCTCGCTACACCTCTTGGCTTGATACCTTTGGACTCGACAGTGAATACGATTATGACTCCGTCTGGGCGAAGTGCGTCGAATTGAACGTGTCGCCGACGTTTCATTCAGTGGGCTATGGGTGGGGCAGCCGGGCAGCGCCGACGAGCTATCTTCACAACCACCTGGGCAACTTTGCCTCCAGTGCTGACGCGGTCTGCCGTGGGCTGTTTTTGGGAGGCGTGCCCAAGCGCTTTCCTGGGCTGACCTTTGCGTTCATGGAGGGTGGTGTCGCCTGGGCACGCAACCTCTATTGCGATTTGCTCTCGCATTGGGACAAGCGCAACTGGGCAGCGGTGCAAAACTACAACCCTGCCACCACCGATCATGACGCGTTCATCAGTCTTTCGCAGCGCTATGGCGGCAAACTCGTCGATGGACGGGCCGAGGAAATCTTGCGCGGTTATCAGCTGTTCATGACGCGCGGCGAGGACCCAGCGCTGCTCGACGAATGGGCGCCGAGTGGGATCAAGAGTCCCCAAGAGATCTGCAACATCTTCACGCAGCAATTCTATTTCGGCTGCGAGGGGGACGATCCGCTGAACACCTTGGCCTTCGACACCAAAGGCTCACCCTTCGACGCGCGACTCTCTACGCTCTATGGCTCCGATTTAGGCCATTGGGACGTGCCCGACATGGAGGATGCGGCGCACGAAGCGTATGAGTTAGTCGAGCACGGACTCCTCAGCGAAACGGATTTTCGCGATATGGTCTTCACCAATGCTGTCAAGTTCTGGACCTCGACTAATCCGCATTTCTTCAAGGGCACCATTGTCGAGGGTGCGGTGAACCAGATGCTGACTCAGGCATCTGCGGCTTGATGAATCTGGGTGAAAGAGTCGCAGTGAGGCTCGCCGCGGCTGAATCAGGCTCCACGAAATTGACACACTTTCTCTGGGACAGAGGTAGGGTCAACCCCATGGGCACTGGTGTCAACTTAAGAGCAAATACCGGCTTTCTCTCTGGCGTTGGGCCTCCAGGTCCCTTCTCCCCTTGTGGGAGAAGGTTGTATAGACCGGGAACATAGGTAACACCTGTTCATGGACATAGGTAACACTTCTAGAATGCGTGAGAGATTGTCGCAAGGAG
>JACQEL010000009.1 GCA_016200595.1 Deltaproteobacteria bacterium | reverse complement strand
GTAGACCAATGCCGTGGGGAATCTGATATGCAAATGCTTCGCCCCTACCCACGCGGCTATGAACAGTGTCCCAATGTCGTGCATTCCGATTTAGAGGTTCAGCCAGCGCGCAGGCGTTGCAGGGTGTCCGCAAACCGGCCCGCGTAGAAGAGTTCACCAATGCTGGCAATGTGATACACCGCTGGGCTTGGCAGCGTCTTCAGCGCCTCACGGGCAGCCGCAAAGAACGCCGCACGCGCTTCCTCGTAAACTGCGGGCAGCGGCGGCCGTAGCGCCTCGCATGCCGGCAGCGTGGGAAAGGGCGCGTGGGGCTCGGTCTGATACCAGTACGCCACCGAGGCATACTCGTTGGCAAAGTTATTGGCGTGGCCGTGCTCGACGGTCCAGCGTAGCGCCTGCGTGAAGCGAATGTGGTCGTGGACGAACCAGCGATACGCACCGACCAGGCCGGCGTAGTCCGGCGACTCAATGAGGTGAAAACCGTGATACGGGCCGGCGTACTCACGGTCCGGGCAAGCGCCACCGCCGAAGATCTCCTCTGTGCCAGTGCCGTGAATCGAAGGCGGCCAGGATTCGCCGTCAACAAAGACCATATCGTCACCTTCACCGTACCATCCACCAGCGACGTTGTTGATCTCGAGCAGCAGTCCGACCATCTGACCACTGCCAATAGCATCAAGCGCGACGTAATTGTGCGCCCCATCAAGGTTCACTCCCCTGTGTAACTGCACGTTCGGGTGCGGCCCGATCGCGACGGTCCGCTTCTCCTGTCGCCACTGGGCGTGGAACCGTAGGGCGTCGTCGGGTAGCGGCTGGTCGTAGGTCTCGTAGTCGATGTGATACCAGAGCGCGGGAAGCGCGCCACCCAGCGGCTGCTCGCCGCGATGCTCAAGGGTGAGGCGTGCGCCGGTGGCGAACGGCATAGGGAAGTACGCGTGCAAACCGTGTGACGAGCCGAAGCCCGGGTTGACCGCGGTCAGCGCGCTACGCACCTGCCGAATACGTGCATGTGCAACCGTAAAGAAATCTCCCAGTGGCACCTCGACGGAAGGGGTGGTCTCACCATCCCAATAGCAGCGAAGGATGGCATCGCGGTAATCCGTCAACTCTGGAAAGGCAAGAGCGCAATAGAGGTGCGTAATACACCCTGGGCCGTCATGTTCAAGCAAAATGGCGGTCTCGCCTGGGCCAACGGTGAAGAAGTCCCGATTACCGCCACGCCGATCCCACGAGGAGGCACGCCGGCTGCGCGCGCCGGTAGCGGTGAAGAGCGTACGCAGCGGATGTTGGTGTAACGGGTGTCGTTCCATAACTGGCGGAATTGTTGCGGCTCTAGTCGTAGCCTGGATGAAGCCCTGCGACTTCGCTCAGGACAGGCTCCGCGGAATCCAGGAGATAGGGAACCCCCGGATTTCATCCGGGCTACGGCTGAAGAACCCTCCCTTCCGGTATAGGCCCCCTCACCCTAGCCCTCTCCCACGCGGGGAGAGGGAATCTCTCATCGCAGCGGTTTGCCGCTACGCCCGCGCTTCCACCTGGGCGTAGTGAGCCTGTTCCTTGGGGAGCTTGAAGGCCGGATCGTTCTGCAACACCGGTAGTATCTTCTCCGCGAACAGCTTGACACTACGCTCCAGTTTGCCATAAGGCAGACCACCGAAGGCAAAGGTGCCGACCATGTGTTCCAGCGGTACCGTGTGATGGATATAGCGGATTTTCTCCAGCACTTGCTCAGGAGTCCCGGCCGCGTGCAGACTGCGATAGAATTCTACCGCCTTGGCTTTGGCCTGCTCATCGGCGGTCAGTTTGGTGTAGGTCTTCGCCAGCTTGGCGTAAAACTCGTAGCCCTTCACCCCGGTCAGATGACCGTCGGAGAAGTGATAGTGCCGGTCGATGGAATCGAACATCGCTCCCATGTGGACCGCAGCCAACTCCTCGGCCTCACGCGCCTCGTCAGCCACCAACACGTTGAACAGCGAAATCGGCGCACGCGGCGTATAGCCGCTGGCCTGGGCGATATCGCAGTAACGCTGGTAATCCGTTGCCGTCTCGTCCCAACTGCGCTGGGCGATAATCAACACTCCCAAGCCCAGTTTGGCCATGATCTCGGCTGACTCCGGACTGACCGAGGAGGCATAGAAACGGTTCTCAGGATGGGAAATGGCGCGTGGGCGAATCTGGATTTCCGGTACTTTGTAATACTTGCCGTCAAACGAGAAGCTCTCTTGCGTCAGGCCTTTACTGAGAATCAGCAGGCTTTCGACGAAGCGGTCGCGCGACTCGCCGTGGGGTCGGGCGACATTACATAGCCGGTGAAATGGTGGTCCAGGGTCCAGACGGAGTCGAAGCCCAAGCCCTCGGCCATGTCGCCTACCGACAGTTCTTCCTGATAGGTCTGGGCGTCAGGCTTGCCCGCGAAGCTGGTCAATTGCAGTGTCATTCCTACTTTCATACGATCCTCCTTAGCAGTTCGGCTGAATTCGCCGTGATTGTAAAAGAGCAGGGCACATTAAGCAAACGGAACGGCAGAAAAATTTCACCGGGATGGGCGCCACAGTCAGCGCATCTGTTAGAGGCCCGGCCATTTCGAGAACTCTGCATAGGTCCAATCGGTAGCAATTTTTCCATCACGGCAGGTGAGGACCGCACAGAAGGGTAACTGCCAGTCCGGTCCTTGAGTGGAGTTGAGGAGCACGGCCTCGACGACTACCACATTTCCTGCCGCGTGGGTGCGATCGACACGCATCTTGCGCTGTGGCGCCGCCCGCAGCACATTTTGCTCGATTTGCACAAATTGCTCGTAGCCGCGAATAAACCCGCCATTCACTTCACAATCGGTGGTGTAGCATTCATGGACAAACCGCTCGACATCAGTGTTATATAACTCCTCGTATCGCTTGGCGACCTCTAGATTGCGCTTTTCTTCTGCGGTCATTGCTGCGCTCCTTTCGTGGCTGTGTCCTATGGGGCTGGCGAGACAACGCGACAAACCTAGCAAACTCAAGCCTCATTCTGCAACCTCAAGAGGGACTGAAACTGGCACGGTTTGACAATTGCGGTCTTTGCTGGTGAAATCCGTGCAGCCTCATGAGATTTGACGAACGAAATCGGTAATAAGACTTGCGGCCAGGCACTGGTAGAACAGGCTTCCAGCCTGTTCTGAGCACGGGCTGGAAGCCCGTGCCACCAGGAACTGCGATTACCTATCTTATTCATCAAAATTTATTAGCTACGGAGATCTCTACCCCGCAACATTCGTGTAGGCAAAGGAGAACAGATAATGGGTGAACAAAGGGGACCGGTGGTCGATGCCGATGGCCATGTACTGGAGCCGGCCGACACCTGGCTGAAGTATATCGAGCCACAGTATCGTGACCGTGCCGTGCGCATCGTGCTCGACGAAGGCCCGGCTTCAGGTGATGGATCAAGAAGGCATCGACATCGCCCTGCTCTATCCCACGATTGGTATTTTCTGGGAGGGCTGGGTCCAAGAGGCCAAACTCGCGACCGCTTATTGCCGCGCCTACAACCGCTGGCTGGTAGACTTCTGCAGCGAGAACCGCAAACGGCTCTATCCCGTAGCACACATCTCTCTGCTCGATCCGCAAGGCGCGGTCGAAGAGACTCTTCGGGCGAAAAAGGACGGCTGCGTTGGCGTCTATCTCTCGCCGGATATGCCGGCGCGCGGCGGCAAACATTTTGATGACCCGGCCTTCGTACGCTTCTGGGAGACCGTGCAAGACTTGGACATGCCGGTCGGGTTTCACGTCATCGTGCGTGACCTCCCGTCGTTCCGCGACTGGGTACGGTTTGATGCCTCGTTCGGCCTGTTCAACTTTGCCTTTCTGGCAATCGATGTCATGGCCGCGTTCACGCAGATGCTGTCCTTGGGGATGTTCGAGAAATATCCGCGCCTGAAGTGTTCGGTCCTGGAAGCGGGCGCCAACTGGATCTCCGCCTGGCTCGATCGCATGGACCATAAGTATCGGGTGATGGCCAGCCGCACACCGATCACGCGCAAACCGAGCGAATATTTTTATCGGCAATGTCTGGTGTCAGCCGATCCTGACGAGTCGATGACGGCGCAGGTGGTCGAACACCTTGGCGCCGATTATTTCATCTGGGCCTCCGACTACCCCCATATCGATGCCTCTTTCGGTGTAGTGGCGGAACTCAAAGAGCGGCTCGCCCCCTTGTCGGCGGCGGCACAACGCAAGGTGCTCGGCGAGAACGCGGTGCGGTTCTACGGGCTGGCGGTTTAGGGTTCCCCGCGAGGTGAGAACCCCAGAGGAGAAATCCGATGGCTAAGCGCATCTATTTCAATGCGTTTCACATGAACTGCGTCGTGCACCAGTCACCCGGGCTGTGGGTGCGTCCGGATGATAAGATGCACCTCTACACCGATCTCGCTACCTGGGTAGAGCTCGCCACGCTGCTGGAACGCGGCAAGTTCGACGCGCTCTTTTTGGCGGATGTCATAGGGGTGTACGACGTCTATCGAGATAATCGGGAGGCCGCGCTCACGCAGGCGGCGCAGATTCCGGTCAATGACCCGATGCTGCTAATTCCGGCTATGGCGCACGCGACCGAGCACTTAGGTTTTGCGTTCACTGGCTCTGTGATGCAGGGCCATCCGTTCACCTTTGCGCGGCTGATTTCGACCCTCGATCATCTGACCAAAGGCCGCATCGCCTGGAATGTGGTCACGTCATATCTGGAGAGTGCAGGCCGCAACTTCGGGAAGTCAGGGTTGCCACCGCACGACGAGCGCTACGAAATCGCCGATGAGTATCTCGAGGTCTGCTACAAGCTGTGGGAGGCTAGTTGGGAGGACGGCGCGGTCATTAAAGATCGCCAGCGCGGCATCTACGCCGATCCGGCCAAGGTCCATGATGTGCATCATGAGGGAAAATATTTTACCGTCCACGGGTGCCATCTCTCGGAGCCGTCCCCACAACGCACGCCGGTTCTCTATCAAGCCGGAGCCTCGCCGCGCGGACAGCAGTTCGCAGCGCGTCACGCCGAGTGCGTCTTTGTCAGCGGGCCAAACCCGCAGGTGGTGGGGCAGATTATCCGCGAGACGCGGGAAAAGGCGCGCGAGCTGGGGCGAAACCCGGAAGAGATTTTATTCTTCATGTATCTCAAAGTGATTACGGGAGATACGGAAGCCGCTGCGCGCCGGAAGTATAACGAATTCTTCGAGCAGATCAGTTACGACGGGGCCTTGGCACTGCTGAGTGGCTGGGCGGGAATCGATTTCGGCCAGTTCGATCCGGATCAGCCGTTGCAATACATCGAGACCAACGCGGTCCGCACGCTCATGCATGCGTTCGCCAAAGCTGATCAGAGTCGCAAGTGGACACTGCGGGATCTCGCGAAATTCGTGGGGATTGGTGGTGGGGGACCCGTGCTGGTTGGCGCGCCGGAGCAGATTGTAGAGAGCTTTCAAGAATGGATCCAGGTAGGGGTAGACGGATTCAATCTCGCCTACGCGATCACCCCGGGTACGTACGTAGACTTCGTGGACGGGGTTGTCCCGGTGCTGCAGAAACATGGACTCATGCAGACCGAGTATCAAGAGGGAACGTTACGGGAGAAGCTACTCGGCAGCGGGTACGCGCGGCTGCGCGAGCCGCATCCCGCGGCTCAGCACCGACGGTCGCTGGCGAACACTCTCAACGTACCTGCCGCGCATCCTGTCAGGAGCGATGGGGCGGATAGCACTGCTGTGGCAAAGTGAGGGAAAACCTCAGTATTGCGCTAGAGTGGTTTTCTTTTGAGTGTACCAAGGCATTGATATCTGTTTGGTTCTTTTGACGACCTCGGTCCCAGGCTCTGCCTGGGACCGCAATCCCTAGGTGTGGCAGAGCCACGACCGCAGGGCATATCCAGGCGGAGCCTGGACATGAGAAAATCAAACCATTATAGCGCTTTGCACTTGCGTGCAGCCTGGGAGCGCGCCCATCTTGGGCGCTTTTCCGGCGGGCGGGACGCCCGCGCTCCCAGCAGAGGAGGGCACATCCAACTGAAAACCGCTATAGGATTGGCACAGTTCCTCCCTGCGAGCCGGACTGTCTGCATTTGCCAGCCGTTGTAAGTGACGTTGGCTGCTTCAGGTTAAATCGTCTAACAACGCTTTCGCCTCTTGCAAATCTTTGGTGTCAAACCCTTCAGTAAACCAGTTGTAGATCTCAGATAACAGCTGGTGAGCTTCCGCTTTCTTCCCCTGTTGCTGCCAGAGGCGGGCGAGACTAGTGGCAGCACGCAGTTCCAAAGATTTTGCGTGCTGCGTGCGAGCAATGGCCAGGGCGTTGAGAAAACAGGCTTCGGCTTCTAACTGGGTATTGGGTGCGAGGTGCTGGATGTTGGGGACTTCGGACTCCGGACTTCGGACTTCGGACTGTTTTAGCATCAGCTCGCCTTTCAGCCGGTGCAGCTCAGATTCCCACATATGCTCGCTAGTATTGTTCACGGTGGTCAGCCCTTTCTGAATCGCCTCCAGCCCATTGCTAACCTGCCCTATACTTGCATACACTTCGGCGAATGAAGAAAGAATATATGGCAAGTTTGCTTCCATCCCTGACTCTTGCCAGTTAGCCAAGGCCTGACGGGCCTGTGCTATCCCCTCTTCAACCTGCCCCAGGCTGGCTAGCACCCAGCTGCGTGCCATAGTCCCCAGTGCTAACCAAATAGGAAATCCCTGCTCAGTCGAAAGAGCGATGAGTGTTTCCGCTCGTTGCTGGGTTAGTTGCCACTCTCCGCGAAAGTAGGAAACTATCGTAGCCACGGCTAAGGCATAAGCAATGCTAAAGGGGTAAGACATCTCTTGGGCAAAAATCAAGGACTCCTGAACTCTTGTGTGAGCTTGGTCTGGATAGCCAAGTTGCCAGAGGACCCACGCTTCCATAGCGGAAGAGGTCACCCTGGTGTCTTGTACAGGAAAGAGTTCAGGGGAACTCGCCTTCTGGGAATTGTCAGGAGTAGCTCCTTGCTTGAGTATTGCCTGGGCCTGGGTTAGTTCTCCAGACCAGAACAAACTCAGACCCAGAGCAAAGTGAGCTACTGAAAGAAGTGTTGGTTCTTGTGTACGATGAGCTAGGGTGAGCAGCTGTTCAGCCAGCTCCCGCGCCGTTTTGATCTCTGGCCGAGCAACATAGAAGTACCACAGCCCAAACAGGACCGGAAAGAGCTGCGGTGTCTCCCCTATCTGCCGGCAGAGTTCTCGCGCCCGGCCGTAGGTTTTTTCCACTTCCGGGGACGCATAGCCTTTGGTGTCCATTAGCGGCGCACCTAGGGCGATTTGCAGCGTAAGCTCTTGCTGGGCATGCTCAGGTGTGTCTGGTAGAGTCTTGATCACCTCCAGTCCTTGGTTCAGGTGACTGAGCGCTTCGGCATGGGATGAGCGGTGCGTCGCGCGTTGTCCGGCCTGCTGCCAGTAGGGAAGCGCCTGCTCGCCAAGGCCGGCCACGGTGTAATGATACGCTAACAGCTCGGGCTGGGTCTCGACCGTTTCGGGAAACCGCTCTATCAAGGCCTGGGCGACTCGCTGATGAAGTTGCTGGCGTGTGCTCCTCAGTAACGACTGATAAGCCGCATCCTGAATCAAGGCATGCTTAAACGTATAGTGGGCCTCGGGGAGCACCCCACGTTGATAAATGAGTTCAGCGTCCACTAATTGTCGCAGACCCTGTACCAATGGCTCCTCATCCGTCACCGCAATGGCCTGGAGGAGAGGATACGAAAACTCGCGGCCGATCACCGCGCCACATTGCGCCACTTCCCGCGCTGAGTTCAACCGGTCAAGCCGGGCGGCCAAGGCGTCGTGCAATGTAGTGGGGATCGTGAACTGAGGCAGCGAACTCGCGACCTCATAACCGTCCTCAGTTTCTTGTAGGTGCCCAGATTCGACGACGGCCTTAGTCAGTTCCTCGATAAATAGGGGGATGCCATCTGCCTTGGTTACTACCTGCTGTACGACCTCTGGCGGCAGCGCTTTGCCCGCTACCTGCCGTGCCATCTTGGCAATCTCTTGCTGGGAAAGACGATCGAGATGGAGTGGCAGCGTATGCGCGCGTAACGGCCAGGGCAGGGTAAACTCGGGCCGAAACGTCAGGATCAACAGCGCTCGCATCGTGGGGACTTGCTCCACCAACAGCGTGAGGAATTCCACAGTAGACGGATCGGCCCAATGCAGGTCCTCGACTTCCACCCGCAGCGGCTGCCGCTCGGCTTCTCTACGAAACAGAGTCACAAGCAGTTCAAGTGTTTTCTCCTTCTGTCGCTGGGGGCTCAGCTGCAACGGTGCATACGTATCAGGTACGGGCAAAGAGAGCAGCGAAGCAAGCAGTGGCACGGTGTCTGGTAATGCGAAGCCATATACGGTCAAGGTCTGTTCCAGTTTGCGAAATTTTGCTTCAGGAGGTTCATTGCGTTCGAAACGCAACCACCGCTGCAGATGCTCAATCACTGGATACAAGGCACTATTTTGCGTATATGGCGAACATCGGCACTCCACACTTAGCAGAGTCTCACGCGCCGTTTGCTCTCTGAGGACCTGGACGAGCCGAGATTTACCGATGCCGGGTTCGCCACTCAACTGCACTACTTGCCCCTCGCCAGCCTTGGCCCGCTCCCACCGGCGGTGCAGCAGTGCGATTTCTTCTTCTCGACCAACCAGAGGTGTTAAGCCGGTCCGCACAGCCGCCTCAAAGCGGCTCTGTGCCTCACCGCCTCGCACGACCCGGTAGAGTGTCAGAGGAGTCGAGATGCCCTTGAGTGCCTGCTGTCCGCGGTCCTCGGTTTCAAACAGCCCTCTAATCAGGCGCAAAGTCGCCGCACTCACCACCACTTCATTGGGCGCCGCTTGGCCTTGCACGCGGGCGGCAATGTTCGGCGTCTCGCCTAACGCTAGTTGCTCTTGGCGGCCGTCGCTGCCTATCTCCCCGACGACCACCGGCCCGGTGTGGATACCAATCCGGACTTGGAGGGGATGTGAGCCAGAAGTGGTGAGCGTCTGAATAGCATCGACAATGCTGAGGCTGGTCCACACGGCCCGCACCGCATCATCTTCATGGGCGACCGGATAACCAAAGTAGACCAGCAGCCCATCACCCAGATACTGGGCAATATGCCCGTCATAGCGCTGGATCACCTCGGCGCAGGTCTGTTGGTATGTGCGGACAACTTCGCGTAGGTCTTCCGGGTCGAGTTGAGTTGAGAGGGCGGTGGAGCCCACCAGATCACAGAACATGACGGTGAGTTGGCGCCGCTCGGCTGAATTCAGTCCGGCGTCCGAGGTCCGGCGTCCGGAGTCTGAACTGCTGTGAATTTGTTTTCTCTCCGATTCTCCGATTCTCCGTTTCCCCGGTTCCTCCTCTCCCACGCTGCCAGCCCATACCAAAATCTTCCCGTCCTCATCGACGGCTAAGCGCTGCGCGCCGATTAGCTCGTCCTTAAGGTCTTGCAGGTAGGCCTCATCGAGATTGAACCGCCGCTTCAGCGCGCCGTAGGACACACGGCCTTGGCGTTGCAGGAGTTCGGTGATCTGGGCCAAGAGAGTGTCGAAATCCACGTTGCCTCCTCCGCCCTGTTCTTACGCCGGAAAGCAGGCGGAGTGCAAGCGTGCTTTCCTCAGTTTGCTGCTCTCTCCATCCGTCAGCTTACAGAGGGATCGTTTTTACTTGTCCGTGATCGACCGTGTAGTAGAGGATTCCTTCGGTCGTTGCTCGAAGAATCTTTCCCATACGTTGCGCCTTCGTCTGAACCTCTGGCCGACGCAGCAATAACCGCAAAGACCGGGGAATTTCCCGAACTCGGGAGTCGGGCAAAGGAAAGCAGACGATACAATACCGCCGGTCTGCCGCTACTCTTCGCCAAAAATCTCGTTCATTGATCGTCACAAAGGTTGGCTGAGACTGGCGGCGCAGCAATGCGGGAATTGCCTCGTCTTTGATTACTGAGTGCGGACGTAGCTCGATAATGAACTGAATCGAGCCTCGATACCATCGTGCAATGTCCTGCTCAAGATCACGTCCTAAGAGCTGTTCGTCCA